>NZ_JAKMUT010000006.1:0-184337 GCF_027570065.1 Corynebacterium evansiae
TACTCAACGAATCAAATGGAGTCGTTCATTAAGAAGCTCGCTTTACCGTAATGAGAAGTTTGAGCTTGATACAGGAAAAGTGGTGAGGGGAAGCTACCGGCCATTTTGCGCACAGTATGTCTACTATGACGCATTGCTGAATCACGAACGTTCTCTGTTGCCGTCAGTGTTTCCAACGCCGACGCACCGGAATATCGGATTCTATTCTCTTGGGGTGGGAGCTACCGCCGATTTTAGCTTGCTATCGACTGCATTCGTCCCGGATGTGCAGATGGTCGGAGCGGGTCAGAACGGCGTGTTTTCCCCGCGTTTCACCTGGGGTGATGTTGAGGCCACCGATGACGGACTGTTTGGTAAAGGCGTCGCTGTGGTAAACGGTGAAAGCAGTATCTACGGCCAGGTTGGTGAGGTTGTCGATGGCTACGTGCGCGAGGACAACATCACCGACGAGATCAAGAAGATCTACCGTGATGCGTTGGGTACAGACATTACGGGCGATGACATCTTCCATTTTGTTTACGGGAAACTGCACGACCCTGAATACCGCACCAGGTATGCGGCGGACCTGAAGAAGATGCTGCCGCATATCGAGACTCCCAGCTCCCGAGCTGAGTTCGATAAATTCACGGCAGCCGGGCAGAAACTCATGGATCTGCACGTTCACTACGAGGACGTCGAGCCATGGCCATTGGATGTCCAAGTTAAGGGTGATGAATCCGACCGCGAGACCTGGCGGGTGCTCAAGATGAAGTGGGCTAAGCGCAGAGACCCGGAGACCGGCAAGAACATCGATGATGTCACCAAGCTGATCTACAACAAGCAGGTCACTATTAGCGGTATTCCGGCGGAAGCTGATGAGTACATGCTGGGTTCTCGTTCTGCAATCGCGTGGCTGATCGACCGCTACCAGGTGAAGAAGGATAAGGCTTCCGGCATTGTCAATGACCCTAACGACTGGGCAGACGAAGTTGGCAACCCGCGTTACATCGTGGACCTCATAGGCCGTGTGACCCGCGTGGCGATGGAGACAGTACGCATCGTCGACTCTTTGAATGAGAAATAGGGGAGAGTAACAAGAATGAAATCGAGAACTTGGGATGAGTTTCTGACCCCCTGTCTGTCGGCGCTAGCGAATGGAGAAACCCGTCAGCGGAGGGAGATCCTCTTGGCGGCGGCCGACAATATGAAGATCAGTGACGAGGAGCGAGCAGTAACCATTTCATCGGGTGAAGCTCGCTATCTAAATCGTGGAAACTGGGCGATCACCCACCTCTCCAAAGCAGAAGCGATTTCCTCCCCTGCAAGAGCGCACTGGAAAATTACCGATAAAGGGCGCAGATTGCTGGAGAAATACCCGAATGGCATGACCGAAGCAGAGTTGAGTTCTGAAAGCGGGGAGCTCTATCGGAAGTTCCGATCTCATACTCCCAGGCAGCATGATCCTGCAGCGCCTAACGTGGAACCAGAACAGACTGAATCCGAGCTAACCCCACTCGAGCAAGTGGAGGAGGGGCAGCGGCGTAATGAAGAAATGGTGGCCGAAGAGCTACTCAAGCGCTTGCACCAACGCGAGCCTGCCTTCTTCGAGCAGGCAGTCCTAGACCTGCTCATGGCTATGGGCTACGGAGGGTCCTTCGGCAGCGCCACACGAACACAGTTATCCAATGATGGCGGTATCGACGGTGTGATTGACCAAGACGCACTGGGGCTATCTCGCATCTACGTGCAGGCGAAGCGCTACGAGTTGTCTAAAGCCATCGGTCGCCCGGACGTGCAGGCATTCGTCGGTGCGCTCCACGGAGCGCAGGCATCCCAGGGAGTTTTCCTCACAACCGCGTCGTTTAGTTCCGGGGCAATCAGCTATGCGAACTCCGTCCAGTCCCGAGTGGTGCTTATCGACGGTTCTCTACTTGCCAAGCTGATGATCAAGTACGGCGTTGGCGTCCAGACGAAGCGGACGGTTCAGATCGTCGAGATCGATGAGGATTTCTTCGAGTAGCTCACGGGGGTACCTGCAGCGGGGGAGGGTATCGGGCGCCGTGCCGAGCTAGTTCTGTCCTGCCCGCTGGGCCTTGAGACGCAGATTTGCACAGACCTGGGGAGCGTTGTACTCGCCCGAGTTACAGCGAGCCAGCAGTTGTGTCTCGCCACTGGTTAAGTTCGGCGCCCCATTAGGAGCAGTACCGTAGCCACAGAGGTAGGCGGGGCAGTCGGGGCTCGCACCCTGATTACCCATCGGTGGCTGCTTCTGCGCTGGAGAAGTGGCTCTGGGTTGATTAGCTGGAGCCTGCTGCTCTGGCGGCGTGTTTTCTTCGGCAGCAGGGCTGCTCTGCTGCGTGGGCTCCGGCGTACTGGTGACTGTGGTGGGCGGGGGCGGTGTGTCCTCGGGAGCACTGGTGACCGTGGCGGTCTCTGGTTCTGTGCTTTCGGACTCGCTGGGAGGAGCGCTGGTGACAGTAGTGGTGGACGGTTCAGCAGTTGTGTCCTCGCTGCCGCAAGCGGTGAGGCCGAAAAGACTGATGAGGCTGAGGGCGAAAACTGGAGCGAGGAGTGTGCGACGACGAGTGGTGATCACGTGGTGCCTTTCGTTGAGTGACAAGCACAGTCTAAGGTCTCACCCACCACTTCTCATCTTGATTTTCAGTTCGACGCAATCGGTCCCTCGCCGAGGCTTTCAAGTCAACCGGTTCTGTTAAGCAGGGGAGAGGGCGAGTGAATCACTTCCCTCGAGCGACATCCACGAGGTGGCGTCATAAAAAGAAAGCGGTGACAACCTGCGAACTAACAGGTCATCACCGCTTGCTTTGTGCCACCAGCCAAAGAACAGCCGACGGCGTCAAAAACTAGAGCAGCTAAAAGCAGCCCCTAGCAGTCGTAGTACATCTCGAACTCCTGCGGCGTCGGGCGCAGGCGAACAGGTGCGATCTCGTTGTCGTACTTGTAGGCGATGTAGGTGTCGATCAGGTCGTCGGTGAACACGCCACCCTCAGTCAGGAACTCGTTGTCCTCCTCCAGAGCCTTCAGGGAAGCCTCCAGGCTGGTCGGAGCCTGCGGAATGTCCTTAGCCTCCTCCGGCGGCAGCTCGTACAGGTCCTTGTCGACCGGAGCGTGCGGCTCGATGCGGTTCTTCACACCGTCCAGGCCAGCCAGCATCATCGCAGCGAAGCCGAAGTACGGGTTACCGCTCGGGTCCGGAGCGCGGAACTCAATGCGCTTCGCCTTCGCGTTGGAGCCCGTGATCGGGATGCGCACGGCAGCGGAACGGTTACGCTGCGAGTACACCAGGTTAATCGGAGCCTCGAAGCCCGGAACCAGACGGTGGTAGGAGTTCAGCGTCGGGTTCGTGAAGGCCAGCACAGCGCCAGCGTGCTTCAGGATGCCGCCGATGTAGTAGCGGGCAATGTCGGACAGGCCGGCGTAACCGGACTCGTCGTAGAACAGCGGCTCGCCGTCCTTCCACAGGGACTGGTGAGCGTGCATACCCGAACCATTGTCGCCAGCCAGCGGCTTCGGCATGAAGGTCGCGGACTTGCCGGCCTGCCAAGCGGTGTTCTTGATGATGTACTTGAAGGACTGCAGGTCATCCGCAGCGTGCAGCAGGGTGTTGAACTCGTAGTTGATCTCCTGCTGGCCGCCGGTGCCGACCTCGTGGTGCGCGCGCTCCAGCTTGAAACCAGCGTTCGTCAGGTTGCGGGACATATCGTCGCGCAGATCCTGGTAGTGGTCGTACGGAGCGACAGGGAAGTAGCCACCCTTCATGCGGGTCTTGTAGCCCAGGTTGGTGGAGCCATCCGGGTTGACCTCTGCGCCACGGTTCCACCAGCCCTCGACGGAATCCAGCTCGTAGAAAGCACGGTTGGTCTCCGCCTCGTAGCGGACGGAGTCGAAGAGGTAGAACTCTGCCTCCGCACCGAAGAAGCAGGTATCCGCAATGCCCGTGGAGGCCAGATACTGCTCCGCCTTGCGGGCAACGTTACGCGGGTCGCGGGAGAACGGCTCGCGGGTAAAAGGGTCGTGAACGAAGAACTTCACGTTCAGCGTCTTGGCCTTGCGGAACGGATCGATCTTGGCGGTCGCCAGGTCCGGCAGCAGGTTCATATCCGACTCTTCGATGGTGGTAAAGCCACGGATAGAAGAGCCGTCGAAAGCCAGGCCCTCTTCCATAGCATCCTCATCGAATTCCGAAGCCGGAATGGTGAAGTGCTGCTCGATACCGGGCACATCGGTAAAGCGAACGTCCACGAACTCGACGTCGTTGTCCTTGATGTACTTGGCAACTTCTTCTGCGGTCTTAAATGACACTGTATTTCTTCCGTTCCTTGCAGTTGGAATCTCAAACCGTTGCGACAATATATAAAAGCAACACAATCGATCCTACGCATACTGGGCGACGATTCAGGTAAAAATTTACAAAATTGTGCCACAAACTAACAGCCAGCTAGGCTCTAGACCATCATGAGTGAATCGCGTAGCTGGCTTGAAGGCCCCCTTGTACCAGGCGAAAACGAAGACCTCGCCGACCTCAGTCCGTACCCCGGCGCCCGCTTGGGGTTGCCCAAAGAAGGCTCGGGCTCACTGTCCCCCTTGTTCCCCCGGCTGGGTGCACTACTGATCGACTGGCTGGCCTGCTACGGCCTGGCCTGGTTCACCGTCTCCATGACTGACGCGCTTGGTGATACCGCCAGCGCCTCGATGATCTTCTTCATCATCTGGCGCATCCTGACCGTCTGGCTATTCGCCCAGTCGCCGGGGCACGCCATCGTGGGCATCGGCGTGGCGCGCATCGACAAGCCCGACGAGCGCGTGGGCCTGTGGCGCTCGGTCGTCCGCACGCTGCTGACGGTCTTCCTCTTCCCCCCGATTATTCAAGACACTGACGGCCGCGGAATGCACGATCGCGCCACCGGCACGGCCGTCATCCGCAGCCGCTAAGCGTTACTTCTTTCCGCGCTGTGCCGCACGGCGGGCGCGGCGGTTCATGCCGGACATCTTCGCGCCCTTCGGCATCGGACCCTTCGGCATGTTGTTGCTCGGGTTGTTTAGCCGCGAGATCGATTCGACGCGGGAATTGAGGGCGTCCACCTCATTCTTCTTGATGTTACGCGGCAGGCGCATCAGGTGGTTCTGCAGCTTCTTCACCGGCACCTGGCCCTCGCCGTCGCCGACGACCACGTCGTAGATCGGGGTCTTGCCCACAATGCGCGCGAGCTTCTTGCGCTCCTGCGCCATCATCGGCTTCAGGCGGTGCGGTGCACCCTCGCCGACCAGCACAATGCCGGGGGTGCCTACCACGCGGTGCACTGCGTCCATGTGGGTGTTGGACGCCACGCCGTTCTCCGTAATCCACTTCATGCCCACACCGTCACGCATGTTGGACAAAGCCCATGCGGCGGCTCCGGCCTCGCCCTCAATCTGGTCATACACGCCGGACTGCAAGCGGCGGGAGAACACCCACATCGCCGTCATCGCGCCGATCAAGATGCCCACGATCAGGTTCAGCCACCACCAGCCGAAAACCAGGCTGAGCAGCAGCATCAGCACTACGGGAATCAGGAAGGCCAGAACCATGAACGGGATAAGCTTCTTATCCCGGCCCTTCTGCAGCTTGAAGGCCTGCCACAGCTGGGAGCGCGTCTGCTTGCGCTGCTCCTTCTTCGCGGCCTTAGCTGCCTTCTTTTCTTCCTTGACCCTTACGTCCTTTTTATCCTTCGCCATGGATTCAACAATAAGGCATGAATAAAGGCGGGGCGAAAGTGCCCCGCCGCGTTAGCGGCGCGACGCGGTGACCGGCGTGTCCTCCGAAGCGCCGTAGCGCTCCAGCAGGGTAGAGGCCTCCTGCGACGTGGTGGAATCCAGAGTCTCCTCCAGGTGCTTCAGGTTCTCCGGAATAGCCTCGCCGCGAGCCTGCTTTGCCTGCGCGTACAGGCGACCAGCGCGGTAAGAGGAACGCACCAACGGGCCGGACATAACAGCCTTGATGCCCAGCTCGTAGGCTGCGTCGGAGTGCTCCATGAACTCCTCCGGCTTCACCCAACGCTCAATCGGGTGGTGCATGGAGGACGGGCGCAGGTACTGGGTAATCGTCAGAATGTCGGCGCCAGCGTCCGCCAGGTCCTTAATGGCAGCGCGGACCTCTTCCTTTTCCTCGCCCATGCCCAGGATCAGGTTGGACTTCGTCACCAGGCCGTAATCGTGCGCTGCCTGAATGACCTCCAGGGAACGGTCGTACTTGAAGGCCGGGCGGATGCGCTTAAAGATGCGCGGAACCGTCTCCAAGTTGTGGGCAAACACCTCCGGCTGAGAATCAAAGACGACCTTCAGCAGCTCCGGGCGGTTGGAAAAATCGGGCGTCAGATTCTCCACACCAGTGTTCGGGTTCAGCTCGTGAATCTTCTTCACAACCTCGGCGTACAGCCACGCGCCCTCATCATCCAGGTCGTCGCGCGTCACGCCGGTGATGGTGGCGTAGCGCAGGCCCATCTCGCGGACATTCTCCGCCACGCGACGCGGCTCGTCCATATCCAGCGGGGACGGGCGGCCGGACTTAATCTGGCAGAAGTCACAACGGCGGGAACACGTATCGCCGCCGATGAGGAACGTCGCCTCGCGGTCCTCCCAGCACTCGTTGATGTTCGGGCAGCCAGCCTCCTGGCACACGGTGTGCAGGCCAGCGCCCTTCACGCGATTCTTAATATCCCGATACTCCGGGCCGACCTTCGCGGTCGTGCGGATCCACCGAGGCTTCGACTCGATGGGGGTTTCGGCATTCTTCGCCTCGATGCGGAGCATCCGGCGTCCATCTGCGGTCACACTCATGCCGACTAGCCTACGCTGGGTGCCGCATAGGAATCCACCTCGGGTTTTTCCCTAGGAATGCACCTAAGAATGCACCGGCAAGTCGCCGTTCAAAGCATCAACGAGATTGCGGGCGAGGGACGAGTAGGCGTCAGAAACACTAACATCGCGCCCCAGCTCCTCGGTGAGCGTCGTGACACCCGCGTCCGCCAACCCACAAGGCACAATGTGGTCGTAATAATCCATGGTGTTGTCGCAGTTCAGGGACACTCCGTGCATGGTCACGCCGCGCGTCACGCGAATGCCGATCGCGGCGATCTTACGTGCGGGCTTAAGCTCGTTATTAATGACGCCCGCAGGCAGCCACACTCCCGAACGCCCCTCTACGCGGCCGGTGCCGTGCAGACCAAGATCTTCACAAGTCTGGATCAGCGCCTGCTCCAGGCGGCGGACATAATCGACCACGTCCACCGGGTCGGCCAGCTTGATGATGGGGTATGCGACCAGCTGGCCAGGACCATGCCAGGTGATGCGGCCTCCGCGGTCGACGTCGACGACTGGCAGGCCGTTGGTGGGGCGGTCGGAATCCTCGGTGCGCTTGCCGGCAGTGTACGTCGGCGGGTGCTGGAGTAGGAGGATGGTGTCTGGGATTTTCTCTTCGGCGCGCTGGGCGGCGAGGTCCGCCTGGAGGTGCCAAGTGTCCTCGTAGTCCACGGTGCCGAGGTCACGGATGTCGATGTCTGCGGCTGGGGTGCTGGTGTTGGCGCCAATGTTTGCTTTGCGGATGCTGCCTTGCTGGAATCCCATGGTGACGATGATACTCCAGTGGTTCTGTGGTGCTGCTGGGTGCTGCCGGGTGCCAGATGGTGGTGCTGATGCTGGCGCCCCGGTGCCAGATGGTGGTGCTGGGCGCTGTTCCGCAGCCTCCGGGCGCTACCGCCGCTGAGGTTGAAGTTTCTGATGGTGCTGGATGTGTCAGGTGGTGACGTTGATACTGGTGCCTCCGGCGGCTGGCGCGCGCCAAATACCCTCGAATGTCGCTGAATCGGGAATTAGTCAAAACTGAAGCCGGAATCAGCTTTGGCGAAACTCTCTGACCTGCATTTTTGTGCAGATGCAACTCATTGTCTTTAACGTCTTCTCGATCTAGCGACATTTGAGGGACTGGGAGGCTGCTCGAGAGGGATTTTTGAGGTGAGAGGGCGGCTTGGAGACGGGTATTGGGTTTGAGGCTGGTGGAATGGAAGCCTCCGGGGGGGGGATATCCGGAGCCGCTGCCCGGGGATAATATCCGGAGCTCCTGCCTGGGGCTACTGCACCCAACAACACAGAACGCCGACCCCGCGGGAAGCGGGGTCGGCGTTTCGCCTGGTCAGTTGGCGACTGGTATTAGCCGGCTGCAGCCAGTATTGCCAGCCAGCCTGGCTGCAGCTAGAACCTAACTTAGAGCTCCAGGTCCTCGGTGAAGTCCGAGTTCTCCAGGCGGTCACGCAGGGTGGACATGAAGCGGCCTGCGTCGGCGCCGTCGATGACCTGGTGATCGTAGGTCATCGGCAGGAAGACCATCTGGCGGATGGCGATAGCCTCGCCCTCGTCCTCACTCAGCACCACCGGGCGCTTCACGATGGCGCCGGTGCCGATCATGGCAGCCTGCGGCGGAACCAGAATCGGGGTGTCGGTCAGGGCGCCCTCGGAACCGATGTTGGTGATGGTGAAGGTGCCGCCGGACAGGTCGTTCGGCTTCAGCTTCTTGTTGCGCGCGCGGTCAGCAATGTCGACGATGGCCTTGGCCAGCTCCGGCAGGGACATGTCCTGCGCATCGTGGATGACCGGGCTCAGCAGGCCAGCCTCCGTGTCGACAGCAATGCCCAGGTTGACCTGCTCGTGGTAGGTCATCTCCTTGGTCTTCGCGTTGTAGGAAGCGTTGACGTTCGGGTGGGAGATCAGAGCCTCGACCGCTGCCTTCGCGAAGAACGGCAGGTAGGTCAGGTTCACACCGTGCTTGTCGGCGAAGGCCTGCTTGTTGGCCTTGCGCAGTTCGGCAACGCGAGTCATGTCGACCTCGTGGACCTGCGTCAGCTGAGCTGCAGCGTGCAGGGAATCCAGGGTGGTCTTCGCAGTGATCTCGCGGATGCGGTTCACCTTCTTGACGGTGCCGCGCAGCTCCTGCTTGGCCGGGTCCACCTTGTAGGAAGATGCGCGCGGGCCAGCCGGGGAAGCGGACTTCGCGGAGGAGCCGGAAGCGGAGGTGCCTTCTGCTGCGGCCAGGATGTCCTGCTTACGGATACGGCCGCCGACGCCGGTTCCCTCGACGCTCGACAGATCGACGCCATGCTTATCAGCCAGCTTGCGTACCAGCGGAGTGACGTAGGGGAGGTTGCCCTCGGCAGGCTTCGACTGCTTTGCAGCCGGCTTGGAGGACTTGGAGTCAGACTTGGACTCGGACTTTGCCTCAGTCTTGACCTCGGCCTTCTCCTCGGCCTGCTTAGCCTCAGCCTTCTTTTCCTCCGCCTTCGGCTCGGCCTTGTCCTCGGACTTCTCAGACTTCTCGGTCTTGTCCTCGGAGGCGGACTCGTCGGACTTGGAGGAACCGGAGTCGGAGGAATCGGAGGAGCCGGACTTGGCGGCGTTCTCGTCGCCGATGCGGGCGATGACCTCGCCGACGTCGACCGTGTCGTCCTCGTTGGCCAGGATCTCCACCAGGGTGCCAGCGACCGGGGACGGGATCTCGGTGTCGACCTTGTCGGTGGAGACCTCCAGCAGAGGCTCGTCGACCTCAACCTTGTCGCCGACGCTCTTCAGCCACTGGGTGATGGTGCCCTCGGTGACGGACTCGCCCAGCTCCGGCATGGTGACGTCCTCGGCCTCGCCGGAAGCGGAGCCAGAACCAGAGTTGTCAGAGGACTTGGACTCAGAGTCGTCGGAGGAGTCAGACTCGCTGGAGTCGGACTCGGACTCGCTGGAATCGGAGGAATCAGCGGACTCATCGGACTCGGAAGAATCGGAACCGGAGTCGGAGGAACCGGAAGTAGCGGCGTTCTCGTCGCCGATGCGGGCGATGACCTCGCCGACGTCGACCGTGTCGTCCTCGTTGGCCAGGATCTCCACCAGGGTGCCAGCGACCGGGGACGGGATCTCGGTGTCGACCTTGTCGGTGGAGACCTCGAGCAGCGGTTCGTCGACCTCAACCTTGTCGCCGACGCTCTTCAGCCACTGGGTGATGGTGCCCTCGGTGACGGACTCGCCCAGCTCCGGCATGGTGACGTCCTCGGCCTCGCCGGAACCAGAACCGGAACCGGAGCCAGAGTTGTCAGAGGACTCAGACTCAGAGTCATCGGAGCCGGACTCGGACTCCGCAGAACCGGACTCCTCGGCAGCGTTGCTGGAATCGTCGTCGCTGGAGCTGTCGGCGTCAGAACCAGAAGGCTCTTCGCCCTCCTCACCGATCTCGGCGATGACGGCGCCGACGTCCACAGTGTCGTCTTCCTCGGCGATGATCTTCAGCAGCACACCACTTGCGGGGGACGGGATCTCCGTATCAACCTTGTCGGTCGATACCTCCAGCAACGGTTCGTCGACGGAGACCTTGTCTCCGACCTTCTTCAGCCACTGAGTAACGGTGCCCTCGGTTACGGACTCGCCCAGTTCGGGCATTTCGACGGAGTACGCCATGGTGTTTGAAGCTCCTCAAGCTAAACGGAAATCAGCTGTGGTTATTTGGTTGAAATACTACATAAGTCTACGCGCCTTGCCGTCGCTCCGCCGAGCGCCCCCTCGCCCTTATCTATTTATGACGCCCCCTCACCGCCTCCGCGCACCTTTGGGGAACCGCCGGGTATGTGAACTAGAATTGGCTAACGTGTTTAATCTTTTCGGCCGGAACAAGAATACTTCCACCCGACCGCCGCGTGCGCCGGGGGAGACCATCCGCTCCAAGGACCTGGCCTACCTGCAGCAGTGGGCCGGAACCCGCAAGGGTGTGGAGGGTTTTGTGGAGCCGGAAACCATCGTCAACGAGATGTCCGTGGTGCTGGTCGACAGCGAGGGGGAGTGGACGCGCCGCCGCATCGGCGGGCCGAAGGGTATCGACAAGGTGGCCCAGTCGGTCGGCATTCCCCTGTATTTCGCGGAGGAGACCGGATACCCGCAGCGCATGCGGGATCGCATCGAGCGGGATCGGTTGATCAAGAAGCGCCTGGAGCAGCGCGAACGGCGCGCGCAGTTTGAGCAACGCCGCGCCGAGCAGGGGGAGTAGCGCCTAGCCCCGGCCCGCCCCGCGCAGGTGAGCGCGAGCCGCGGGCAAGCGCGGCCCGGCTCGCCTAGCCCTTCAGCGCAATATCCTCCAGCGCGGCGATGATGGTGCGCACCGGCGAGCCGGTGGCCCGCTTCGGGGTGTAGCCGTACGCCGCGCCGTCGTTGTAGGCCGGGCCAGCGACGTCAATGTGCACCCACTGCACGCCCTCGGCCACGAAGTTCTTCAGGTAGTGGCCTGCCACGGACATGCCACCCCAGCGGTTGCCGGAGATGTTCTTGATGTCCGCCACGTCCGACTTCAGCGCCTCGCCCAGCTCCGCGGGCAGCGGCATCGGCCAGCCGGCATCGCCCACGCGCTGGGAGATCATCGCCACGCGGTCGCGGAAATCCATCGAGCCCATGATGCCCGGCGTGCGGTCGCCCAGAGCCACCATCTGCGCACCAGTCAAGGTGGCGGTTTCGATCAGATAGTCCGGGTTGTCCTCGCAGGCGCGGACGATGGCATCGGCCAGCACCAGGCGGCCCTCCGCGTCGGTGTTCAGCACCTCGGTGGTGGTGCCGCCGTAGTGGCGCAGCACGTCGCCAGGGCGGGTTGCCTCCCCGCCGGGCATGTTCTCCGCCAGCGGGACGGTGGCCGTCACCCGCACCGGAATGTTTAGCTCAGCTGCGGCGATCACCGCTGCGACGACGGCCGCGGAGCCACCCATGTCGGAGATCATGTTCCACATCTTCGCCGGCGGCTTCAGGGAAATTCCGCCGGTATCGAAGGTGATTCCCTTGCCGACCAGCGCCACGTGCGGGGAATCCTCGGCGATCTTGTCCGGATTGTAGTCCAGGCGCACCAGGCGCGGCCCGCGCGCCGAACCCTGACCCACGCCCAGGATTCCGCCGAAGCCCTGCTCCTCCAAAGCGGCCTCGTCGAGCACCTCCACCGTCACGTCCGTGTGCTGTGCAGCCTCCGCGATAATGCCCGCGTAGCTTTCCGGGTACAGCACGTTCGACGGGGTGTTCACCAGGTCACGTGCCAGCGCCACTGCCCGCACGGTGGCCTGCGCGTGCTCCAGGGTGTCTGCCGGATCCTCGCCGGTCAGCACCTCAATCGACTCGATCGCCGGGGTGTGCTCGGCCGTCTTCAGCCCCCGGTACTCGTAGGCGCCCAGCGCGTGGCCGACCAGCGCGGCCTCCGCACCCAGCAGACCCAGGGCGCTCACCACTCGGGCGCCGCGCGCCTCGCCCTTATCTTGGCCCTCTTGTTGTTCGGGCTTCTTGATGCTTCGGGACGCCACGCCTGCGGCCACGCGGACGTCCTCCGCCGACACCTCATCGGCCGGCCCCATACCGATTGCCAGGATCTTCTCCGGGCCGGTGGATCCAGCGCCGGCCTCGACGAGCCCCTCGGCGGTCTCCGGCTCCACGGTGGATTCCTGCACCTGGGCGGAGAGGTTGCCGGTGGAGACGACCTCGCTGCGGCGCTCGGCCGAGAGGTTAGGAACCACCGTCACCTCGCCAGCAGTGCCCTTGGCGCCGACGGAGATAAGCAGCTTCCACATTTCCAGCTGCTGCTCGGCCGTGAGGGCGTCAATAGGAGCACCAGTGAGCTCCAGACCAGCCTCACCTTCGAAGACCGGGATGACCAGCGTGTCGATGACCGACGGGGTGGCGGTGCCGCTGTCCTCGAGAGTGGAATCGGTGTGGACCAGCGACATCTGCGGGACGAAACCGCGGGACGGCAGGCCGGCGATGGGGGAGGAAGAGTTGGTGGCGGTCATAGGGGTATCGACTGCTCCTTCTAAAATGGTCGTTCGCTGGTTTCACTCTACCCAGATTCGCCTGCTGGCAGACCGGCGGGAGTGATCCCCCCGAGAAATTGTTAGCCCCCTCACACTTTTGTGGAACGGCAGAGTAGTCTGGGACACATGACTACTCCAGAGGCAAACCCCCAGACCCCAAAGGCCCAGCAGAGCTCCCAGGTGGAGTTCAGCGTCACCCGCACCCAGAACCCGGTGACCGACGACAAGATCGCTGAGATTCTCTCTGCACCCGGCTTCGGCAAGTACTTCACTGACCACATGGTCGCCATCGACTGGAACACAGAAGAGGGCTGGCACAACGCCCGCGTGGAGCCCTACCAGCAGATCCAGATGGACCCAGCATCCAGCGTGTTCCACTACGGCCAAGCCATCTTTGAGGGTCTGAAGGCATATCGCGGTGAAGGTGGCAAGATCGTCACCTTCCGCCCGGAGCAGAACGCCCGCCGCTTCCAGAACTCCGCCGCCCGCATGGCCATGCCGGAGCTGCCGGAAGAGCTGTTCCTGGAATCCCTCCGCCAGATCGTGGACATCGACCAGCGTTGGGTTCCGCAGGGCGGCGGCGAGGAATCCCTGTACCTGCGCCCGTTCATGATCTCCCGCGAAGTCGGCCTGGGCGTGCACCCGGCCAGCAGCTACACCTTCTTCGTGATCGCCTCCCCGGCGGGCGCCTACTTCTCCGGCGGCATCAACCCGGTGAGCGTGTGGCTGTCCACCGACTACACTCGCGCAGCCCCCGGCGGCACCGGCGCTGCGAAGTTCGCCGGTAACTACGCGGCCTCCCTGGCGGCGCAGGCCTCCGCGGAGAAGGAAGGTTGCGACCAGGTTGTCTGGCTGGACGCAACCGAGCACAAGTACATCGAGGAGATGGGCGGCATGAACCTGGCGTTCGTCTTCGGCAGCGAAAACGGGGGCGAAGGCGAGGCAGCCGGCGCAGGCGCCGAAAATGTCACGCTAGTCACCCCGGAACTCTCCGGCTCGCTACTGCCGGGCGTTACCCGCCTCTCCCTGCTGGAATTGGCGCGCGACCTGGGCTACAAGGTGGAGGAGCGCCGCATCTCCACTGACGAGTGGAAGGAAGCCGCACAGTCCGGCGCCATGACCGAGGCCTTCGCCTGCGGCACCGCAGCCGTCGTCACCCCGGTCGGCACTGTGAAGGACGAGTCCGGCGAATTCCAGGTCAACGGCGGCCAGACCGGTCCGGTGACCATGCGCCTGCGCGAGCAGCTGACGGGCATCCAGAACGGCCGCGTCGCCGACAAGCACGGCTGGCTCTACACGCTGGTGGAGCAGGCAGCCACCGCGTAACGCACCATCGGCAAGGCCAGGACGGCGCCCAGCCCCTGGCCGGTGCCGAGCTGCAAATCCAGCAGTGGCTCCAGGCCCAGCGCATTGAGCGCCGGGAGGGCAGCGGGCTCCGTGCCCGCCGAAGCCGCCAGCCACCACGCGGCGGCCCCCGGCGCCAGCATCTGCGCGCACAGTGCCGCCGCAGCCGCCCCCACGCCGTCGAAAATCACAGGCGTGCGGCGCACCGCCGCCTGCGCCAGAATCCCCGCCATCACCACCAGGTCGGCCGAGCCGATCTGCTGCAGCACCCGCGAGGCCACCGCCTTGTCATCGCGCACGCGGAACATCGCATCGCGGATCACCGCCACCTTCGTCTTCCACGCCTCGTCGTCGATGCCGGAACCCCGGCCGATGATTTTCACCGGCTCCACGCTGCACACGCTGCCGATCACCGCAGCGGCCACCGTGGTCAGCCCACGCCCCAGATCACCCAGCAGCAGCACCTGCGTGCCCTTGTCCGCCTCCTGGTCGGCGAAACGCATGCCGCGCTGCAGGTGCCTTACATAGTCCTCGGGGCTTAAGGCGTCCGCGGTGTCGATGGAACCGGAGGGGGTGCCCAACGTGGCGTCAATAATAGAAAGAGAAACCCGTGCCGACCTGCAGGCATCCACAACCGGGGCGGCGGCATCGGCCAGGTTCTGGCGCACCTGGGCATTGAAGTCGGCGGGCAGGGCGGAGATCTCCGGGTGCGCCTCGGCCACCCCGTGCTCGCCGGTAACCACAACCATCCGCGCCGCGTTCAAAACGTCGGCGGGGGCGGAACCCTGGCAGGCGGCGATCCAGGTGGCGACCTCTTCCAGCCTGCCCAGCGAGCCAACCGGAATGCCGGCCTTCGTCGGCGCGGTGGTGCGGAGCTGCTCGGCTCGACTGCGCGTGGCCTCGTCCGGCGGGACGATAGACGGGAAGTTCGGGGCGGAGGTCGTAGAAGCCATGGGGTTTAGTCTAAACGCTGTCGCCGATCTGCTTCTGCGGGGCAGGGGTGCGCAGGCGACGGATCATCGTGGCGCGGGTGAACGCATACAGACCCAGGCTGAACTTGCCGTGCGGGTTGTTCGGGAAGCGCTCGTTGACCTCGCGGTTAATGCGGCGGCCGAGCCAAATGCCCTCACCGATCATGATGAGGAACACGACCATCATCACCAGCGAAGCCAGGTTGGCGATGTTCGGGTTGGACATGCCGAAGATCATGATGACGATGACCAGCAGCGCCAGCGGCAGGAAGAAGTTCATCATGTAGCGGCGGGAATCAATCCAGTCGCGGACGAAGCGCTTCTCCGGCCCCTTGTCGCGATCCATGAGGTAATCCTCGTCGCCGGCCATCATGCGCTGGTTGGCGCGGCGCCGCTCGCGGTTCGCCTCGTCCTTCTTGCGCTGCTTCATGGCCTTGTATTCTTCCTTGGACATGGAGGCCTTGAGCTCCTTGCGCTGCTTGCGCGCCTCGCCCGGGGTGGCGGGAGCGGTGTAGGCGCTGCGGCGCACGCCGTGCTTGCGCTCCTGCTCGTTGCGCTTCGGGGTGGCCTTGCCCTTCTTCGGGGTAAAGGCCTTGGAGTTCTTTTCCTTAGTGACGCCACCGTCTGCGTCGCTGTCTACCTCAGCCGACGCATTGGCATCCTGCGGCGAGGCCTGATCCTCGGCTGAGTCGGCGACCGTTTCCTGCTTCTTCCATGGCATTTTCACATGTAACAGGCTAGAGCAGGAGGGCAGGGGAACAAAACTAACAACGCTGGCGCGGGAACGCGGAGAAAAATCGTTGGCGCGGGAATAACCCAAGAGGGCAGTGGCGTTGTGGAACAATGAGGCGTAGCTTGTGAGCAAAGCCATTTCAAGAATTCGGTCATTTATTGAGGAGGACCAACATGACTGCTCCAGAGAAGGTCACCGGTGTGGAGCTGACCGAGGCCGCCCAGCAGAAGGCAAGCGCCCTGCTGGCACAGGAAGGCCGCGACGATCTTTCCCTGCGCATCGCAGTGCAGCCGGGCGGTTGTGCTGGCCTGCGCTACCAGCTGTTTTTCGATGATCGTTCCCTGGACGGCGATCTGGTGGACGAGTACGAGGGTGTGAACCTGGTTGTGGATCGCATGTCCTCCCCGTACCTGATGGGTGCGAAGATCGACTTCGCGGACACCATCGAGTCTCAGGGCTTCACCATCGACAACCCGAACGCTTCCGGCTCCTGTGCCTGCGGCGATTCCTTCAGCTAAGCGGCTCTCGCAGTTCTAGCGGATCGAGCGGAACTGAGCCCTTTTAGTTAGTGACGCCCCCTAGGGATGAATTCCCTCGGGGGCGTTTTCGGGTCTCTAGCGTCTAGAGCGGGGCGGCGGGCTCTAGACGTGGGCTCTAGGGGCGGGCTCTAAAGGTTGACCGGGTACTGGCGCTGGTCGATCTGCGGATCGATGCGATCCTCGACGAAGATGCCGTGCCAGACCATGAATGCGATGACGGTCCACAGTCGGCGGGAGTGGTCCGGGCCGGAGCCGGTATTCATCGCCACGCGGTGCTCGTCCAGCATCTTCAGGACCTCTGCCTTGTTGAAGATGTGGTCGGTCTGCGAGGCCTCGATGTTCTCCTTGGCCCAGTCGTAGAGCTCGTCGCCGGCCAGCCAGTGGCGCATCGGCACCGGGAAGCCCAGCTTCTTGCGGTGCAGAACGTGCGGGGGAACGATGCGCTCCAGTGCCTTGCGCAGAGCGTACTTGGTGGTGCCGTGGGAGATCTTGAGCTCGTGGGGGAGGGTTTCCGCCACGTCGAAGACGACCTTATCCAGGAACGGCACGCGCAGTTCCAGGGAGTTTGCCATGTTGATCTTGTCGGCCTTCACCAGGATGTCGCCGCGCATCCAGGTGAACAGATCCAGGTGCTGCATGCGGGCGACCGGGTCCATGTCCTTGGACTTCGCGTAGATCGGCGCCGTGACCTCGCGGTGATCCCACTCGGGGCGGATCTCGCGCAGCACGCGCTCCAGCTGCTGGTAGTTGAAAGAGCGCGCGTTGCCGTAGTAGCGATCCTCCATCGGCATGGTGCCGCGCTGCAGCAGGGACTTACCGCGCATGCCCTCGGGCAGCGCGTTGCCCACGCTGGACAGCACGCGCTTCAGCGGGGAGGGGATCTTGTCGAAAGGCGCCAGGCTCAGTGGTTCCTTGTAGATGGTGTAGCCGCCGAAGAGCTCGTCGGCGCCCTCGCCGGAGAGCACCACCTTGACGTGCTTGCGGGCCTCCTGCGCCACGAAGTACAGCGGAACCAGCGACGGGTCGGCCACCGGATCGTCCAGGTACCAGATGATCTTCGGGATTGCCTCGGCGTATTCCTCCGGGCTGACCACCTTAACGATGTGCTCGGCGCCGATGGCGGCGGCGGACTCCGCGGCCACGTCGACCTCGGAGTAGCCCTCGCGCTCGAAGCCGGTGGTGAAGGTCAGCAGATCCGGGTTGTGACGCTTGGCCAGCGCGGCGATGGCGGTGGAGTCGATGCCGCCGGAGAGGAAGGAACCGACCGTGACGTCCGCGCGCATGTGCTTGGCCACGGAGTCCTCCAGGGCCTCGGCGATGCGCTGGAACACGGCTTCCTCGTCGCCGGCCGCGACCTTCTTGACCGGGAAGCGCGGCTCGAACCAGCGGGTTTCCTCGATCTTCCCGCCGGGGGTTACAAAGCCGTAGCTGCCGGATTCCAGGCGGCGAATGTGCTTATGCAGGCTCTCCGGCTCCGGGACGTACTGCAGATCCGTGTAGTGCGCAATGGCGCGGATATCCAGATCCAGGTTCAGACCCAGCTCTTCCGCCATCGACAGGATGCACTTCTTCTCCGAGGCGAAGACGGTGCCCGCCTCGGTGGTGGCGACGTACATCGGCTTGATGCCGAACTGATCGCGGGCCAGGAACAGCTTCTTTTCCTTGGAATCCCACACCGCGAAGGCGAACATGCCGCGCAGGTGGTTCACCACGTCGGCGCCCCAGTGGTGGAAGCCCACCACGATGGTCTCGCCGTCGCCCTCAGTATTAAAGGTATAGCCAGCTTCCTTGAGCTCCTCGCGCAGCTCGACGTAGTTGTAGATCTCGCCATTGAAGGTCAGCGCGTAGCGGTCCGCCTCGCCCTCCGGGCCCCACTGCAGGGGCTGATGCGAGTGCTCCAAGTCGATGATGGATAGTCGGTTGAAGCCGAACACGACGTCTTGGTCGTGCCACGTGCCACTGTCGTCCGGGCCACGGTGGTGCATGCAGGGGAGTGCGCCCTCTACAGCCTCAACGAAATTTTCCGCGGCGCCGTTCGCCGCAATGATTCCAAGCAATCCACACATGCGTTCTGACTTTACGCGGGAGGGGTAGAGGTGGGCTAGTTGCCACGGCGGGGAGCAGACCGTTTTAAGACTGAGTTATTGAGCACACGGGGTTATTGAGCACACGGGCCATCTAGCGACTGAGTGATGTGCATTACATAAATCCGCTTCTGTGAGACTGTACAGCGATCCATGCGCTGGTCCGTAGCTCCGCGTAGCCTGGGAGCCATGGCAAAAAATTTCGCATCACAGCTGGTAAAGACTCTAGAGAAGCAGGGCGTCAAGCGAATCTTCGGGCTGGTGGGCGATAGCCTTAACCCGATCGTCGACGAGGTTCGCCAGTCCTCCATTGAATGGATCCACGTTCGCAACGAGGAAGCCGCGGCCTTCGCCGCCGGTGCGGAATCCCTCGTCACCGGCGAACTGGCCGTATGCGCCGCCTCCTGCGGCCCGGGCAATACCCACCTGATCCAGGGCCTCTATGATTCCCACCGCAACGGTGCGAAGGTGCTGGCCATTGCCTCCCACATCCCGAGCGTGCAGATCGGCAGCCAGTTCTTCCAGGAGACCCACCCGGAGCAGATCTTCCAGGAGTGCTCCGGTTACTGCGAGATGGTGAACTCCGCAGCACAGGGGCCAAAGGTGCTGCACCACGCCATCCAGTCCACGCTGGCCGGCAACGGCGTTAGCGTGCTGGTCATTCCCGGCGACGTATCCTCCCAGGAAATCGAGGAGGAAGGCTTCATCGACTCGGTGTACGCCAAGGGGCGCCCCGTGCTGTACCCGGATGCCGAGGAAGCAGCCCGCCTGGCGAAGGCCATCAATGATGCCGAGACCGTCACTTTGTTCTGCGGTGAGGGCGTCAAAAATTCTCGAGAGCAAGTGCTCGAGCTCGCAGAGAAGATTAAGTCCCCGGTCGGCCACGCCTTCGGCGGCAAGATGCACATCCAATACGACAACCCGTTCGACGTCGGCATGTCCGGGCTGCTGGGCTACGGTGCGGCGCGCGAGGCGATGTACGACGCTGACCTGCTGATTCTGCTGGGAACCGACTTCCCGTACACCGACTTCCTGCCTACTGGCAACGTCGCGCAGGTCGACATCGACGGCTCCCACATCGGCCGCCGCACCACCATCAACTACCCGGTGGTCGGCGACGTCGGGGCGGTGATCGACACGATCCTGCCGCACATCGAGGAGAAGACCGACCGCAGCTTCCTGGATAAGCAGCTGCGCAACCATGCGCGGGCGCTGAACCACGTGGTGGACGCCTACACCAAGAAGGCGGGCAAGTCGAAGCCCATCCACCCGGAATACGTGGCGGACACGATCGACCGCCTGGCCGCCGAGGATGCCATCTTCACCATCGATACCGGCATGTGCAACGTCTGGGGTGCCCGCTACATCACGCCGAACGGCAAGCGTGAAGAAATTGGCTCCTTCCGCCACGGCACCATGGCCAATGCGCTGCCGCAGGCACTGGGTGCGCAGGCCGCGGACCGCGACCGACAGGTGATCTCCTTCTCCGGCGATGGCGGCCTGGGGATGCTCATGGGCGAGCTGCTGACCGCCAAGCTGCACGACCTGCCGGTCAACATTGTGGTCTTTAATAACTCCTCGCTGGGCATGGTGAAGCTGGAGATGATGGTCGCCGGCCTGCCCGAGCACGAAACCGACCACGAGCACGTGAACTTCGCCAAGATCGCGGAAGCCATCGGAATTAAGGCGATCCGCATTGAGGATCCGGCGGACGTGGAGAGTGGCATTAAGGAAGCTCTGGCCTACGACGGCCCGGTGCTGGTGGACGTGGTTACCGACCCGAACGCGCTGAGCCTGCCGCCGAACATCACCTGGGAAATGATGATGGGCTTCTCCCGCTCCGCAACGCGCACCGTATTCGAGGGTGGCGTGGGGCGCATGGTCGACCTGGCCCGCGCCAACCTGCGCAACATCGGTGGTGCCGGAGTGATCGAGATGAACAAGTTCTAGAACACCCCAAAACCCCCACAAAGGCGGGAGTCACGCACTGCGCGGGCTCCCGCCTAACCCGTGTGGGGGCAATGTGGGTAGCTGCCAACCCCGAAAAGGGAAATTCCGCTTCCGCGATGGTGGCAATGTCCTGTTAATGGTCT
The DNA here is from genome assembly GCF_027570065.1 of Corynebacterium evansiae. NCBI lineage: Bacteria > Bacillati > Actinomycetota > Actinomycetes > Mycobacteriales > Corynebacteriaceae > Corynebacterium > Corynebacterium evansiae. The sequence continues at coordinate 20,604 of NZ_JAKMUT010000006.1, forward strand.
AAGGTTCTTTAAGTGAAGTGGTTGTAGGTCTATCTATCGCGCGCGAACTGCAGGCGCGCGGCAGACCTCAAGGCCTACAACGCAAAGTGACGTGTGAATGAGGAAGGCAAACTCGCGTGGAACAGCGAAATAAGCACGGTTTGACTCGCCGTATTGGCCTCGCCGGTGTACTGGGCCTAGCTGGCCTGGTTCTCTCCGGCTGTACTGTCGCCCCGCCGGAGAACGGTTTCTTTAACTTCTTGCGCATGGGCTGGCCGAAGGGCATCACCCCGGAGTCCAAGGAAATGGGCAACCTGTGGGTGTGGGTCTGGGTCGTCGCCTGGATCATCGGCATCATCATGTGGGTGCTGCTGTTTGTGAACATGGGTAGGTCTAGCGCCAAGAAGGCTGAGAAGCGCGGCGAGGACGAGTTCCCGCGCCAGACCGGCTACAACGTTCCGCTGGAGCTGGTTCTGACCACCCTGCCGGTTCTGATCGTCTGTGGCCTCTTCTTCTTCAACGTTCAGGCGCAGGACCGCGCAACGGCTCTGGACAAGGATCCGAAGGTCGTCGTCGACGTGACCGGCTACCAGTGGAACTGGAAGTTCGGCTACCGGGAGATCGCTGCAGAGCTGAACGGTGGCCAGGAGTACAAGGGTGTCGACGAGAAGGCACAGGCTCGCGCAGAGGAGTCCAAGAAGCCTGCGGAGAACCTGGACGAGCACGGCGACCAGATCCCGGGCCCGATCCACGGCAACTCCAAGGATGACCTCAGCTACCTGAACTACAACAAGATCGAGACCGTGGGCACCACTCAGGAGATCCCGGTTCTGGTCGTTCCGTCCGGCACCGCCATCGAGTTCGATCTGGCTTCCGCTGACGTTGTCCACTCCTTCTGGATCCCGGAGTTCCTGTTCAAGCGTGACGTGTTCCCGCACCCGAGCGAGAACCGTTCCGAGCGTCGCTTCCAGGTTGAGTCCATCGACGAGGAAGGCGCATACGTCGGCCGCTGTGCTGAAATGTGCGGTACCTACCACGCAATGATGAACTTCGAGCTGCGCGTCGTCTCCCCGGAGAAGTTCGAGCAGTACATCCAGTTCCGCAAGGACAACCCGGAGGCTCCGAACTCTGAGGCTCTGAAGGCCATCGGCGAGGAAGGCTACGCAACCTCCACCCACCCGTTCGAGTCCGACCGCACCGGCACCCGTACTCCGAACGAGAACTACAAGGACCGCAACGCCGCTTAGGAAGCGGAGCGCAAGGTTAATTAAGGAAGAGAGATAAGCAAATGAACTCTGGTGCAAAGCTTTTCTACGGCCTCGGTACCTTCTTCGTTGTGGTCACGGTGTTCTACTTCATCGTCACCTCCTCCGTGAAGGACGCGGGCAACGTGATGGGCGTTGAGTGGGCTGGTGGCACCGGCCTGGTCATGGCCACCCTGCTGGCCTTCATGCTCGGTGGTTACCTCCACCTGACCGCCTCCAAGACCGACATCGGCCCGGACGACTGGGAAGAGGCAGAGATCGAGGACGGCGCTGGCGTGCTGGGCTTCTTCTCCGCAAGCTCCATCTGGCCTTTCTGGATGACCGTCTCCATCGTCGTGATGGGCGCCGGCCTGGCCTGGTGGCACCTGTGGCTGGTTGCCTTCGGCGCGGTCATGCTGATCTGGGCAACCACGATGCTGAACCTGCAGTACGGCCTGCCGCCGGAGAAGCACTAAAACTTCACACTTCACTAGAAACTCCCCCTCCGCCAGTCTTTAGGACTGGGAACGGAGGGGGAGTTCTTTTTCTATTTGGTGACGCCCTCGGGCGCCACCTGGCTAGAACTCTTTGCCTACGATCTTTTCCATTTGCTTGAGGGCGGCACCGGATTCCAAAGCCTCGCGGGCGATTTGCACCTGCTCGCGCAGAGTCTCCTGGAAGCCCTTCTCCTCCCAGCCTCGCACGGCCGTCAGGGCGCCAGCGGCGTTGATCAAGACAGCATCCTTGATAGCGCCGGAGATCTCGCCCTTCATCAGGCGCACGGCCACGTCCGCGTTGTACTGTGCGTCGCCGCCGACCAGGCTGCCGTCCTCGTAGAAGTCGAGGCCGACGTTGCGAGGGTTAATGACCTCCTCGCCGGTGCGGCCGTTGGCGTCCACAGTAACGACCTCGGTAGGAGTGCACACAGAGATCTCGTCCATGCCATCCATGCCCCGCACCACGAGAACGCGGCTGCCTTGGCGGGCGAACGCGCCGCCCATGATGGGCATGAACTCCTTGAAAGCGCAGCCGATCAGGCCGAACTTCGGGTACGCGGGGTTGGTCATGGGGCCCAGCAGGTTGAAGATGGTGGGGGCGCCCAGCTGGCTGCGCACGGGGCCGGCGAAGCGCATCGCCGGGTGGTAAGTCTTTGCAAACATGAAGGCGAAGCCCGTCTCGTGCGCATCTTGGCGGATGGCCTCGGGGGAGCGCTCGATGTCCAAGCCCAGGGCCTCCAACATGTCTGCACCGCCGCACTTGGAGCTGGCGGCGCGGTTGCCGTGCTTAACCACCGGCACGCCCGCGGCGCTGACCACGAAGGAAGCCATGGTGGAAATGTTGACAGTGTGGTGGCCGTCGCCGCCCGTGCCCACGATGTCCACACAGTTGGGGACGTCCGAGAAGTCAACCGGGGTGGCGAAGCTCGTCATCGTCTCGGCGGCGGCGGCCAGCTCGGCGGCGGTGATGCCACGCACGCGGATGCCGAAGGCAAAGGCGGCGATCTGCGCGTCGGTAGCGTTGCCCTCCATGATCTCGTTCATCGCCCAGCGAACCTGAGCCTCGCTGAGCTCCTGGCCCTTGCCGAGTCGCCCGAGCAGGCCGGGCCAGGTGAAGTAGCTCGGCGGTAGCTGCTCGGGGCTAAGGCCGCTGGTTTCTGCGGGACGTGGGGTAGTGGGGGACATGGCTGCTTCGACGCACCTCTCTGTCAGGGACCTGTGCCGCGCATCGGCACAATGAAGTAGATGGTTGCAAATGGTTGCTGTACTAACCAGTCTATTAGGTGCGGAGGAGCTCGGAAGCCTTTGGGTAGTGACGCCCCTAGGGATCGGCTCCGAGAGATTGGCCGTCGGGGGAGTTCCCGGGGATACCGGGTGGCTAACCCCATAGTGGGGTGCTTGGTGTGTCAGCCCTTGACGAAAGTGGCATGTGACCTGTCGTTATGTGACTCGTCGGATACGGGGCTGGAAAAGTTCCCACTAACCCCTAACGGGGTTGGCTTTCAGGTTTATCCAAGGTTTCACCTGCGATTTTACAGATTGCTGCCAGAAAACCGCCGAAGTGAATCGACTATCGAGCTTTAAACGGCCATACTGTTATGCGTGACGAGCGCAGTTGAAAACCCAGGTATGGCAGCACCACAACGTGTTGCGACACTGAACCGACCCAACATGGTCAGTGTCGGCACGATTGTGTTCCTGTCTCAGGAATTGATGTTTTTCGCTGGCCTGTTCGCGATGTACTTCGTGTCCAAGGCCAACTCTGGCGGCAATTGGCCGTCTGAGCCCACCGAGCTGAACGTGCCCTTCGCGGCAACGATTACGGTCATCCTGATCAGTTCTTCGTTCACTGCTCAGTGGGGCGTCTTCGCAGCGGAGAGGGGTGACGTCTTCGCGCTACGCAAGTGGTACGCACTGTCCGCGCTGCTGGGAACTATCTTCCTCATCGGCCAGGGCTACGAGTATGTCCACTTGGTGCAGCACGGAACCACCATCCCCGGATCCGTCTACGGATCGGTCTTCTTCATCACGACAGGCTTCCACGGCGCGCACGTGCTCGCCGGTGTTATCGCCTTCCTCGTGGTGCTGCTGAGGACCGCGAAGTCGAAGTTCACCCCGGCACAGGCCACCGCCGCCGTCGTTGTGTCCTACTACTGGCACTTCGTCGACGTCGTGTGGATCGGCCTGTGGATCACCATTTACTTCATTCAGTAGGCCGGCCAGGTCGGTTCTTCTCCCCCAAGAAGAGAGTCGGCCTACAGCCCATCGCAATTCCATTGACTAACAAATAAGGGAACAAGATGGATATCAACTCCACCAACGCAACCACGGAGCAAGTCTCCAGTGGTTCGAAGGGCAGTGCCGCTAAGGCACGCCGCCGCCGGAAGGTCCGCAAGGCCTTCGCCGGCGCGTTGGCTTTGCTGTTCGCGCTCACGGGCGCGGGCTTCCTCGCCAACGCATTGACCCCCGATGCACAGAACGCCGTTGCAGAGCAGAGCGCGGAGGATCTGGCACAGCAGGGTAAGGAAATCTACGAAGTTGCTTGTATCACCTGCCACGGTGCAAACCTGCAGGGCGTGAAGGACCGCGGTCCTTCCCTGATCGGCGTCGGTGAGGGCTCCGTGTACTTCCAGGTGCACTCCGGCCGCATGCCGATGCTGCGCAACGAGGCGCAGGCAGGCCGTAAGCCTCCGCGTTACTCCGAGCAGCAGGCTCTGGCACTGGCCGCATACGTTAACGCTAACGGTGGCGGCCCGGGCATCGTCCGAGATGCTAACGGCGAGATCGCCATGGAGTCCCTGCGTGGCGCCAACAACAAGGATGGCAAGATCGACCCGGCCGACGTTGCCCGTGGTTCCGATCTGTTCCGTCTGAACTGTGCATCTTGCCACAACTTCACCGGTAAGGGTGGCGCACTGTCCAGTGGTAAGTACGCTCCGCCGCTGGCTCCGGCCAACGAGCAGGAGATCTACCAGGCCATGCTGACCGGCCCGCAGAACATGCCTAAGTTCTCCGATCGCCAGCTGACTGCTGACGAGAAGAAGGACATCATTGCCTACATCAAGTCGGCTGAGGAATCCCCGAACCCGGGTGGCTGGGGTCTGGGCGGTATCGGCCCGGTGACTGAAGGCATGGTCATGTGGTTTATCGGCATCGTGGTTCTCGTTGCCTTCGCTATGTGGATTGGATCGCGGTCATGAGTGAGAACAACAAGAAGTACAGCAACGAAGAGCTGTCGAAGATGAATAACGACGAGCTCGCCCGCCTGGGTACCGAGCTCGACGGCGTGACGGTTGCATACCGCAAGGAGCGCTTCCCGATCGCTAACGATCCCGCTGAGAAGCGTGCGAGCCGCAAGGTCACCATTCTGCTGGCCCTGTCGATTCTGTTCGGCATCGCTTTCATCGGTGTCTACCTGTTCTGGCCCTGGGAGCACAAGGGGCTGGAAGAGGACGGCCTGTGGCTCTACTCGGTCTACACCCCGCTGCTGGGCATCACGTCCGGCCTGAGCATCACCCTGCTCGGTGCGGCCATCGTTGCCTACACCAAGAACTTCGTTCCGGAAGAGATTTCGGTTCAGGCCCGTCACGACGGCCCGTCCGAGGAAGTTGACCGCCGTACCCTGGTCGCTCTGCTGAACGACTCCTGGAAGACTTCCACCCTGGGCCGCCGCCCGGTTATCGCCGGCCTGGCTGGCACCGGTGCGGTCCTGGCTGGTCTGGTTATCGCTCTGCCGCTGGGCGGCATCGTGAAGAACCCCTGGAAGGCCAAGGCAATGGGCATTCAGGGTGACGGTACCCTCTGGACCACCGGCTGGACGCTGGTGGAGCAGGGCGAGAAGGTCTACCTGGGTCGCGACACCGGCGCTATCGCCGAAGAGCACGACGGCCACTACAGCACCAAGGGCGTGTCTCGCCTGATCCGCATGCGCCCGGAGGATCTGGACGCAGCTTCCATGGAGACCGTCTTCCCGCTGACCGAGGACATGGTCAACGATGGCGACAAGTTCGACAAGGACCGCGACGTCTACGAGGAGCACATGCACTCCATCCACGGCTCGCGTAACGCAGTCATGCTGATCCGTCTGCGCCCGGAGGATGGCGACAAGGCTATCCTGCGCGAGGGCCAGGAGGACTTCCACTACGGCGACTACTTCGCCTACTCGAAGATCTGTACCCACATCGGTTGCCCTACGTCCCTGTATGAGCAGCAAACTAACCGCATCCTCTGCCCGTGCCACCAGTCCCAGTTCGACGCACTGCAGTACGGTAAGCCGATCTTCGGACCGGCAGCCCGCGCACTGCCCGAGTTGTCGATCTCGGTGGACGAAGAGGGATACATGTACGCCGACCGTAACTTCATCGAGCCTGTCGGCCCGGCATTCTGGGAGCGTCGTTCATGACCACTAAACAACAGAGCCGCGCTGCTAAAGCGGCCAACAACATCGACGAGCGGTACACTGCCTCCGGCCTGATCCGCCCGCAAATCAACAAGGTATTCCCGACTCACTGGTCCTTCATGCTCGGTGAGATCGCGCTGTACTCCTTCATCATCCTGATCCTGTCCGGTGTCTACCTGACGCTGTTCTTCGATCCGTCCATGTCGAAGGTGATCTACGACGGCGCTTACGCACCGCTCAACGGTGTGGAGATGTCCGCCGCTTACCACACCGCACTGGACATCTCGTTCGAGGTTCGCGGTGGCCTGTTCATCCGCCAGGTCCACCACTGGGCTGCACTGCTGTTCGCAGTGTCCATCATGGTTCACATGATGCGCATCTTCTTCACCGGTGCATTCCGCAAGCCGCGTGAGGCTAACTGGGTCATCGGTTGCGTCCTGCTGCTGCTGTCCGTCGCAGAGGGCTTCATGGGTTACTCCCTGCCGGACGACCTGCTCTCCGGTGTTGGTCTGCGCATTATGTCCGCCATCATCGTTGGTCTGCCGATCATCGGTACCTGGCTGCACTGGATCATGTTCGCTGGTGACTTCCCGGGTGAGATCATCATTCCTCGCCTGTACATCGCCCACGTGCTGCTGATCCCGGGTATCCTGCTGGCCCTGATCGCCGCTCACCTGGCACTGGTTTGGTACCAGAAGCACACACAGTTCCCCGGACCTGGTCGCACGGAGAACAACGTCGTCGGCGTTCGTATTCTGCCGGTCTTCGGTCTGAAGGCTGCTTCCTTTGGCCTGATCACCTTCGGTGTCGTCGCCCTGATGGCCGGCATCTTCCAGATCAACGCAATCTGGAACCTGGGCCCGTACAACCCGTCGCAGGTCTCCGCTGGTTCCCAGCCGGATATCTACATGCTGTGGACTGACGGTGCTGCACGTGTCATGCCAGCATGGGAGCTCTACCTCGGTAACTACACCATTCCGGCTGTGTTCTGGGTAGCTCTGCTGCTGGGCCTCCTGGTTGTGCTGCTGTTCGCTTACCCGTGGATCGAGCAGAAGATGACGGGCGATGACGCCCACCATAACCTGCTGCAGCGTCCGCGCGACGTGCCGGTTCGTACCGCACTGGGTGTCATGGCACTGGTCTTCTACGTGCTGCTGACCATCTCCGGTGGTAACGACCTGGTTGCACTGCACTTCACGATCTCGCTGAACCTGATGACCTGGGTTGGCCGTATTGGCCTGGTGCTGCTGCCGCCGCTGGCGTACTTCATCACCTACCACCTGTGCATCTCCCTGCAGCGCAACGACCGTGAGGTTCTGGAGCACGGTATCGAGACCGGTACCATCCGCCAGTTGCCTTCCGGTGGCTTCATCGAGGTTCACCAGCCGCTGGGCCCGGTCGACGAGCACGGCCACCCGATCCCGCTGGAGTACCAGGGTGCATACGTTCCGAAGACCATGAACGAGCTCGGCGCAGCCGGCCAGCCTGGTCGCGGTAGCTTCTTCACTCCGGATTCCCCGGAGATCGCGGAGAAGGCGGAGCACATCGAGAAGGCCAACCACGCGGAGCAGAAGGAAATGTTCGAGCGTCTGAACGAGGAGAACCGTCGCCGCCACGAGGAGCTCGACAAGTAGTCTCCGTTCGAGCTAACTCAACTGCTCTCACATAAGGCTCGAGAAAATCCCGTCCACCATCCGGTGGGCGGGATTTTTGCTGTTAGAAGTTAGGTAGCTGCCCGCAGCGCCCGGAAGGCTTTAGTGCGTCGACAGCGCCCGCAGGACGTCGTAGGTGGCTAGGGCGTCGCTCATTGCGCGGTGTAACGGGCGGTGGGGGACTTTAAGGTATGACGCCACGTTTCCCAGCCGATAGCGCCCCACCGACTCTCTAGGGATGAGCGCGCGGGAAGCCTCCGCTGTGCAAACCAGGCGCGGGGTGTATGGAGGGCTTACGGGGTCCGGGGCTAGGGCGACATCGCCCAGCTGGGCGCGGAGGATCTCGTGTTGGAGGAAGGAGAAGTCGAAGGAGACATTGTGCCCCACAAGGCGCGGAGCCTCCAGGCCCGGCGTATCCCGGAGGAAAGCCAGCAAGCCCGGCAGAATCTCGGCGAAGCTGGGCTTGTCGGCCAGCAGACCGTCGGAGATGCCCGTGAGGTCTGTGATTTCCTGAGGCACGTCGCGATGCGGGTTGAGCAGGGTTGTGAACTGATCCTGGAGTTCGCCGTCGCAGATGCGCAAGGCGGCGATCTCAATGATTCGCTCATCCTGCGGCCGTAGCCCCGTGGTTTCAATGTCGATGACGATGCAGTTTTCAAGGGTCTGCTGCAGGTCTAGGCGCAGCTTGCCGCTGTGCAGACCTGATGATTCATCTGGAGAGTGAGGCTGGGTAGGGGACACGGGGAGTAAGTCTAGCGGGCGGGTAGGGCAGCGGTGGCTGAAGTGGTGCGCCGCGGGGTCGTAGGGGCGTCAATAACAGGACAGAAACACGCCAGAAACGGCGTATGTGAGGAGGATCACATAAATGTGTTCCTTAAAAGTCCCTAAACGAGCTTCTTTGACAGTCGCTAGGGCCGCGTTCTCCAAATTCGCAGGTCAACGAATTATAAAGCTTTGGTAACTTTCACGTTCGCCTTTAGGGTTTAGAAAATCTCAGCTTCATAACAACGGCACGTCGGCGACTGAATCGCAGGATATTTGGTGAAGAGCTGGACACGGCTTGTGTTCATTTCGTAATCTTTTCGAGACCTTAAGGGTGAGCGACAAAGAGTTCACCGCACCGCGGTAGCGCACAGGAGCTACCGGGCGAGGGGAGAAGGAAGAGTTCCGAACCCCAGACAACGGATTGAAAGGTAATTGAGGACTTATATGGGCAAGCACAGCCTGAAGAAGAACAACGCACCCCGCAACGCAGCAATGATCGCCGCTGTCGGTGTGGGTGCCGCTGTACTGAACCCCGCTGCAGCCCAGGCTGCTCCGGTTACCCACACCCCGTCCGGCGTCACCGTTGACGTTCCGGACCACCTGCTGCCGACCATCAAGCCCTACTTCAAGCAGGCAAACCTGACCACCGGTGGCAACAACGCTCCGGCGCCTGCAGCTAAGCCGGCTGCTAAGAAGAAGCCTGCTGCTTCCTCCGTCGGCCAGCGCATCGCTAATATCGCGAAGTCCAAGGTTGGCGCTCCGTACTCCTGGGGCGCATCCGGCCCGAACGCTTTCGACTGCTCCGGCCTGACCTCCTGGGCTCACCGCCAGGTTGGCAAGAACATCCCGCGTACCTCCTCCGCACAGGCTAACGCAGGCAAGAAGGTCTCCCTGAACGCTCTGCAGCCGGGCGACGTCATCTCCTACTACGGCGGTGCTTCCCACGTTGCTATCTACATCGGCAACGGCAAGATCGTCCACGCACTGAACTCCTCCAACCCGGTGCGTATCGACAACCTGCACATGATGCCGGTTTACAACGCGGTGCGTTTCTAAATTTCTTAGTGACGCCCACCCGGCGTTTCGCCAGCTCGACAGATGTAATCGGGGCTGGTGTTACAGCTGGTGAGCATGTGATTAAGTGGGGCTGGAACCCGGTTGGGGCCAGTCCCACTTTTGCCCTTTCTTGTGGCAGAATGTCTATCGTTATCAAACGTTGATAAACGTTGCCTGGCCGTTCGGCGGCCTAGATTAGTTGAGAATTAAAGAAAGTCCAGTCGTGAACGTGTTGTCTTCCTCTTCCCGTGATCGCCTCGTCGGCACCCGCACCGTCGCTAAGGCTGCCACCGCGGCTCTGCTAACCCTCGCCGTTGGCGCCTCCCTCCCGCAGGCCGCGGCGGATCCGCAGCAGGAACAGCAGCAGGGCAACCCGCAGCAGCGTGAAGAGAAGAAGGACGACGAGAAGGCTGAGCAGAAGCGCGCCGACGAGATCCGCCGCCTGCTGGACGCGCCGATCCCGGAGGACGTGGACGGCCTGCTGGCTCACGTGGACAAGATCTCCGGCTTCGCCTCCGAGACCTCCGACGAGGTCGAGCAGCTGAAGATCGACATCGACCAGGCACAGGGGAACCTGGACAAGGCCAACAAGTCCGCCGAAGATGCGCAGAAGAAGGCCGACAAGCTCAACATCGACGTAGAGGCTTCCCGCAAGAACGTCTCCGGCGTGTCCAAGGCCATGTACCGTGGCGCAACCGTGGATCCCGTCTCCGCCTTCGTTGGCTCGCAGGGGCCGCAGGCAGCCGTTGAGCGTTCCTCCTACCTGGCATCCATCGGCGACAAGCGTGCAGAGACCGTTACCGCCCTGACCCGACAGCTCAAGGAAGCCGCCAGCGAGAAGAACAAGGCCAGCCGTTCCAAGGCCACCGCCGACTTCCAGCTGCGCACTCTGAACGACCGTAAGAAGGACCTGGAAGAGCGCAACGATCAGCTGGATGCTCTGAAGGACAAGGTCATGAAGGCCGTCGACGGCTTGAGCCCGGAGGATCGTCGCCGCTGGGTCGACCGCAATGGCCCGATCGACGTGGACGTGGAGCAGTTCCTCGGCGACCTGAAGAAGAAGGCCGGCTCCGACGGTCCGGTGAACGCCACCGGCGTGGTTGCGGCCGCCCTGTCCAAGCTGGGCGCTCCGTACTCCTGGGGCGCCACCGGTCCGGACGCCTTTGACTGCTCCGGCCTGATGTTCTGGGCATACCAGCAGGAGGGCAAGTCCATTCCGCGTACCTCCTCCGCTCAAATCGCGGGCGGTCAGTCGGTCTCCATCAACGACCTCCAGCCGGGCGACATCGTCGGCTACTACCCGGGCGTGACCCACGTCGGCATGTACATTGGCGACGGCAAGATCGTCCACGCCTCCGACTACGGCATCCCTGTCCAGGTTGTTCCGGTGGACTCCATGCCGATCCAGGGCGCGGCGCGCTACTAGGCCGCCTGTCTGCACCGGCGCGTGCGGTAGCATCCTTGCGTATGCCAAAGGAAGACCAGCCCCAAGAAAACCGGCAGAGCCACCCGCGCGTCCTCGTCGTAACTAACGACTTCCCGCCGACCCTCGGCGGAATTCAGACCTACGTGCGCGACTACCTCTCCACACTGAACCCGGAGAACGTCGTTGTCTTCGCCTCCACGCAAAACACAGAGGACGCGCGCGCCTTCGACGCGCAGCAGCCCTACCAGGTGGTGCGCTGGCCGCGCAGCGTGATGCTGCCCACCCCGGCCACCGCGCGGAAGATGCAGCAGCTGATCCGCGAGCACAACATCCACACCGTCTGGTTCGGCGCCGCCGCGCCGCTGGCGCTGATGGCGAAGGCCGCACGTGCGGCGGGCGCTCGGCGCGTGGTCGCCTCCACGCACGGCCACGAGGTCGGCTGGTCGATGTTCCCGGGCTCCCGCCAGGTGCTGCGGCGCATCGGCAACACAGTGGACTGCCTGACTTACGTGTCCCACTACGCCCGCAACCGCATGGCCGCCGCGTTCGGCCCCACTGTTGCCTGGGAACCCATGCCCGGCGGGGTGAACACCGACCTGTTCCGCCCGGATCCTGACATGCGGAACACCCTGCGCGCCCGCTATGGCTTGGAGGACAAGAAGGTCGTCGTCGCCGTTTCCCGCCTGGTTCCGCGCAAAGGCCAGGACACGCTGGTAAGAGCCATGCCCGCCATCCTGCGCGAGCACCCGGATGCGCACCTGCTAATCGTCGGACCCGGCACGTACCGCGGGAAGTTGGAGAAATTGGCGCGTCGGCTGGGCGTCCTAAAGAACACAACCTTTACTGGCGCCGTCGATGTAGAGGAGCTACCGGGCCATTTCGTGGCCGGCGACGTGTTTGCGTTGCCGGTGCGCACGCAGCTGGGTGGGTTGTCGGTGGAAGGCCTCGGCATCGTGTTCCTGGAGGCGCAGGCCGCCGGCGTGGCCACTGTCGCCGGCAATGGCGGCGGTGCACCCGAGACGGTGATCGACGGGGAGACCGGGCTGGTCGTGGACTCTCGAAACTTGGACGACGTTGCGGGGCGTATCTCTTCTTTGCTTGGTGACGCCCCCACGCGCCAGCGCCTATCGACCGCAGCGAGGGAGTACGTGACGGGGAAGTGGACCTGGGAAGTCCTTGGCCACCAGTGCCGTGCGGTGATGGCCGGAACCGGCGGCATTCCGCCGCGCCACAGCTTCGCCTGATACGCATGCGGCCCGGGGGATGGCGGCGGCAGAATTTCTATGCGCTGCCCGGCTGGCTAGAATGAGGGGGTTAATCGGTACAGAAGAAGCTAGAGAGGGTGGAACGCCTAGTGACTGGGACCCTAACCGTGGGCGTGGACATCGGTGGCACGAACCTGCGCGCCGCCGTAGTGGACGCGGACGGGCAGATCCTGGACATCGAGAAGCTGCCCACTCCCTCTAACGTGTACGCGCTGGAAACCGCGCTGGTGCATGCCATCGGCTGCCTGCAACGCCGCAACGAGGGGATCGTGGCGGTGGGTCTGGCCGTGGCGGGGTTCATTAACTCCCAGCGCGATACGGTCCGCTTCGCCCCGCACCTGCCGTGGCGCAACGCGAAGGTCACCGAGCGACTGAGCGCGAAGCTGGGGCTGCCGGTGGAGCTGGAGCACGACGCAAACTCGGCCGCGCTGGGGGAGTACTACCTGGGGGCAGCGCAGAACGCGGGGACGTGGGTCCTGTTCGCACTGGGTACCGGCATCGGTGGTGCCGTGATGGTGGACGGGGAGATCTACCGCGGAGCTTTCGGCACCGCCCCGGAGTTTGGGCACCTGACCGTCATGCCCGGCGGGCGGGCGTGCCCCTGCGGCAAGCAGGGCTGCCTGGAGCGCTACTGTTCCGGCTCGGCGCTGGCGCTGACGGCGCAGGATCTGATTGCAACCGGCCGCTACCCGGATTCGGCCATCACCCGCGAGTTTGCGCAGCACCCGGAGGAGATTTCCGGCCGGGCGATCGTGCGCCTGGCCCGGGAGGGTGATCCGTTGGCTCGCGCCGCCATCGAGGACATGGGGCTGTGGCTGGGGCGCGGCCTGTCTCTGGTGCAGGACGTGCTGGACCCGGAGCTGATTGTGATCGGCGGGGGAGTCAGCTCCGACGCGGACCTGTTCCTGGACCAGGCGGAATCGATGATGAACTACAGCATCGTCGGCGCAGGCCACCGCCCGGTAGCAGAGGTGAAAACCGCGCAGCTAGGTGGCGATGCCGGTATGATCGGCGTGGCGCTGCTGGCGCGCAAGCAGCTTGAGCGTGGCGCTGAATAGGGAAGCCATCAAGGGACGGTAAGTTTTAGAACATGCAGAACAAGGCGTATTGGTTTTTCAAGTACATCCTCATCGGCCCGTGGCTGCGCGTGTACAATCGCCCCTTCACCAAGGGGTTGGATAAGCTGCCGAAGGAGGGGGCGGGCATCCTGGCCTCCAACCACCTGGCGGTAATGGACTCGTTTTATTTGCCACTGGTATCCAAGCGCCAGCTGACCTTCTTGGCTAAGAAGGAGTACTTCACCACCCCAGGCCTGGTCGGTGGCATCCAGAAGTTCTTCTTCAGCTCTGTCGGCCAGGTGCCGATCGACCGCGAGGATAAGGAATCCCAAAACGCCGCCATGGGCACCGCCCTGAAGGTGCTGGAGCGCGGGGATTTGCTGGGCATGTACCCGGAGGGCACCCGCTCCCCGGATGGGCGCCTATACCGCGGCAAGACCGGCCTGGCCCGCATCGCCCTGGAATCCGGCCAGAAGGTCTACCCGGTGGCCATGATCAACACGAACAAGGCCAACCCGATCGGCACCTGGATCCCGCGCCCGGCCCGCTGTGGGGTGTACGTCGGCGCCCCGATCGACCCGGATGATTTCCGCGATGCCGGCGACGATTACGCGCAGGCCAGGGCTCTGACCGACGCGATTATGGAGGCTCTCCACGAGCTGTCCGGCCAGGAGTACGTCAAGGACTTTTACGCCGCCGACGTGAAGAAGTCTCTCGAGGCCGGTAAGGGCTACCCGCCGGGCTCCGAACCCCGCAGCTAGCTATTCAGTAGCTGCTAGATAGCTACTCGGTAGCTACTCGGTAGGGCTTTCACCAGGCGTTTGCGCCCCTCATTGGTTTGACTTCACAGGCGTGAACCTGATTCTGTTATAAGAATTATGGCAACTAAAGCGAGAGTCGAATGGGCTGATGCAGCCAAGGGTTTGTCCATCATTGGCGTGTGCATCATGCACGTCGTCACCGGTGTTCCCGGTGGCCAGGACACGGGACTCGGCCATTTCTCTAGTTTCTTCGACCCACTGCGGATGCCGCTGTTCTTCCTGGTCTCCGGGCTCTTCGCGCACCGCATCCTAGAACGTTCTTTCGCTGACCTGTGGTACCGCCGACTGTGGTTCCTGCTGGTGCCCTACCTGGTCTTCAACCCGTTCCACGCGCTAACGCGCATGAGCATCGACAACAACTTCTCCTGGTTCGGCCTGGTCAAAGCTATGGTGCTGGGCAACGTGGGTCTCTGGTTCCTCTACGCCTTGATGCTCTACAACATCTTCGCCTGGACGCTGCGCAAGCAGCCACCGTGGCTGGCGATCCTGGTCTCCTGCATCCCGCTGGTCGTCGGAGCCTTCCTGGGCGGCGGAGAGGACATCTTCTTCCGCCAGGTGCTGACGTACGCCCCGATGTTCTTCATCGGCCTACACTGCCGTGACTTCTTCTTCCGCCTCGCCCGAGAGGCCTTCCGCCCCTGGGTGGTTATTGGCAGCGCGGCACTGTTCTTCGGCTCCGAGTTCTTGTCGCGCGCGCTGTCCAAGACGATCTTTAGCGAGTGGACGCCCACGGTTGCGGCCCAGACCCTGGGTACGGGCTTCGTGAGCTCCCTGGCTGCCTTGCCGTTTGCCATTGTGGTTGCCGTCTGGATCTGCGCCATCCCGTACGTCAACCGCCTGTTCCTGTTCGTCGGCCGCAATACCCTGCAGGTCTACGTCTTCCACCCCTTGGGCCTGTTCCTGCTGGGCGGAATTGCAGGCTCACTGGCCGAGGCGCACCCGGAAACCCTGTCCTTCCTGGGCACCGTGGCCGGTCAGCTGTGGTGGGGCATTGGCGCCTGCGTGGTGGCCTCCGCAATCGGCTATGCGATCGGCAAGACTCCCTACCTGGGCTGGGTACTGTTCCCGCCGGCACTGCGGCGTCCACAAGAAAAGCAGCAACAATCTCGCAACAGTGCACCCGCAGGCGGCGACCGAGCCCCATCGGCCTAGCGCGGGTCAAAGGGATCTAAACTGGACAATCGTGCGCTACTTCTACGACACAGAATTCATCGAAGACGGCTCCACGATCGACCTGATCTCCATCGGCGTGGTGGCGGAGGACGGCCGCGAGTTCTACGCGGTCTCCACCGAATTCAACGAACACCGGGCGGGGCAGTGGGTGAAGAAGAACGTGCTGCCACTGCTGCCGCCGCGCTCCGACAAGGCGTGGATGGATCGCGCGACGCTGCGCACTAAGCTGCACGAATTCCTGGTGCCCGAGCGTGCTGGCCGCGGGCGCACTAAGCCCAGTGACCGGCCCGAACTGTGGGCCTGGGTGGGCGCCTACGACCACGTTGCCTTGGCTCAGCTGTGGGGCGACATGACGGGCCTGCCCTCCGACCTGCCGCGCTTTACCCACGAGCTCAAGCAACTGTGGGAGATGGCCGGGCGCCCGCGGCTACCCGAGAGCCCGAGCAACGCGCACGACGCGCTGGCGGACGCCCGCTTCAACGTGGTGAAGTACCGCCTGTCCATGGAGGCCCTGCAGTCCTAATCGCGCCGTCGGGGCTTCAGCGCAAGGGCCGCAGCCGTGGCGCCCCGCGCAGCTGAAAGGGACCTAAATGGCAATGAAACAGGCCACATACAGTATGATCTGCCTATGGCTTGGACTATTGATGCACCGTTAGATGAACTCCCCGATCTGCCGCCGCTGCCCGCGGACATGGCGGAGAAATTAGAAGACGCGCTGTCCCGCGACGCGAAGCAGCAGCCCAGCTGGGATCCGGACCACGCGGGTCGCGTGCGCAAGATCCTGGAATCCGTGCCGCCGATCGTGGTGGCCCCGGAAGTTAAGAAGCTGAAGAAGCAGCTGGCAGACGTGGCCTTGGGCAAGGCCTTCCTGCTGCAGGGCGGCGACTGCGCCGAAACCTTCGAGACGAACACTGAGCCGCACCTGCGCGGCAACGTTAAGACCCTGCTGCAGATGGCGGTCGTGCTGACCTACGGCGCCTCCACCCCTGTGGTGAAGATGGGCCGCATCGCCGGCCAGTACGCGAAGCCGCGCTCCGCGGACCGCGACTCCAACGGTCTGCTGAACTACCGTGGCGACCTGGTCAACGGCGTGGAGGCCACCGAGGAAGCCCGCGCCCACGACCCGTCCCGCATGGTGCGCGCCTACGCAAACTCCTCCGCGGCGATGAACCTGGTGCGTGCGCTGACCAACTCCGGCACCGCCGACCTGTACAAGCTGCACGAGTGGAACCGCGAGTTCGTGACGAACTCCCCGGCGGGTGCCCGCTACGAGGCCCTGGCCACCGAGATCGACCGCGGCCTGGAATTCATGTCCGCCTGCGGTGTGACCTCCGAGAGCCTGCGTTCCGCGGACATCTTCGCCTCCCACGAGGCGCTGGTGCTGGATTACGAGCGCGCAATGCTGCGCCTGGCCCACGACGAAGAGGGCAACGACGCGCTGTACAACCTGTCCGCACACCAGGTGTGGATCGGCGAGCGCACCCGCGGCCTGGACGACGCGCACATCCGCTTCGCCTCCCTGATCGCCAACCCGGTGGGCGTGAAGATCGGCCCGACGACCACCCCGGAGGAGGCCGTCGGCTACGTCCGCCAGCTGGACCCGAACAACACCCCGGGGCGCCTGACCTTGATCACCCGCATGGGCTACGACAAGATCCGCACGGCATTGCCGCCCATTGTCGAGGCAGTGGAGGCCACCGGCCACAAGGTCATCTGGCAGTGCGACCCGATGCACGGCAACACCTACACCTCCAACAACGGTTACAAGACCCGCGACTTCGACCGCATCATCGACGAGGTTCAGGGCTTCTTCGAGGTGCACCGCAAGATCGGCTCGCACCCGGGCGGCATCCACGTGGAGCTGACCGGCGAGGACGTCACCGAGGTAGTCGGCGGCGGCCAGTCCATCACGGACCTGGATCTGCCGGAGCGCTACGCCACCACCGTGGACCCGCGCCTGAACACCCAGCAGTCGCTGGAGCTGGCGTTCCTGGTTGCGGAGATGCTGCGCAACTAAAGCGCTAAGCGCCCGGGCGCCGGTATCAGCCCCGGGGCGTGCCCAAGCCAGCACCCGGCCTGCGTGCACGCGCCGGCCGCGCGCGAGCTTTTAGACCGTGGTCAGCGTGACCACGGCACCGCGGTGGCTACGAGAGCTGGGGCCGGGGGATTGACCCAGAACCAAGCCGTTGGGATCCCCCTTGATCTCCACCTCGAAGCCCGCGTCTTCCAGCTTCTCCCGAGCCCTTTCCCCAGTGAGGCCCAGAACCCACGGCACGCGCTGGGATGTGGACTCGCGGATCTCCACGTCCGTGTTCTTCGATGGATCCAAGAGTTCCCCTGCGCCAGGCGATTGCTCTGCCACGTCGCCGGAATCCTCGGAAGAGTCCTCCACGGGAGCGCCATCGACCGGGTTGAGGCCGGCCTCCCGCAGAGCCTTACGGGCGTCATCAACAGAAAGACCCTTAACGTCCGGCACCTCGATCGCGTTCGAGAGCACCAGAGTCACCTCCGATCCGGACTCGACCTCCGCGCCCTCCTTCGGGTCGGTGCGGATGGCCTGGCCGGCGGGGACGTCCTTGTTGAACTCCTCGGTTTCCTCCGCGACCTGCAGCCCGGCTTTCTCCAGGGTCTTCTTCGCGCGGTCGCGCTCCTGGCCCTTCACGCCAGGCACGGTGACGGGGCGCTTGCCCTTGCTCATGCGTACCTCGACGGTGGAGCCGGTGTTCACCTCGGTTCCGGCGGCGGGTTGAACCTCCGCGACGTGGCCTTTTGCGATTTTGTCGGAGTAGACGTCGTCGCCCTTCTTCACCTTGAGAGTGCGGTCGGTGAGCTTATTCGTGTAGTACTGCAGGCTCGAGTTGGTGCCCGGGTCCGGCACTGTCGGCTTGCCGAGGGAAAGCAGCACCGCCACCTCGGAGCCCCGCACGGCCTTCTGTCCCTTGGCGGGATCGGTGCCCATGACGGTGTTCTTCTCCGCCTGGTTGTCGTAGCGCTCGTCCAAGGTGGAGCTGAAGCCGGCTTCTTCGACGGTGGCCTGCGCGGTAGCTTGATCCATGCCGATGACAGTCGGGATCTCGCCGTAGCGGCCCGTGGTGAACCACCATCCGCCCAGAGCCATGCCAATGACCAGTGCGATGAGGAGGACGATCCAGAAGACCGTCGCCACCGGGGACTTGTTGCTGAGCTTCGGCACCTGCCGTGCTGGCCCCGGGCGGTGCGGTGCGTGACGGTTTTGCGCGTGCGGCGCCGGGTTATGTGACGCAGGGCCATGCTGTGCATACGGCGCGTGCGGCTGGTGTTGCGTGCGCGTCGGGTTGGTGTGCGGGGCGTTGGCGTTGTGGGGGAGCAGCCCCTCGCCCGGTTCGCCCGGCCGCTCCGCGTACCCCGGCCGGCCTTCCGGCTGGAACTGCGTGACGGCAGTGTGGTGCGTCCCCGGCCGGGCGCGATCCTCCTGGGGCAGGACGACCGCGCGGGTGGACATGGATTCGTCGTCCCACGGGGTGCGCTCGCCGAAGTCGGTTCCCGCCAGTGCGCTCCGCACGGCGGACTCGGTGGGGGCGGGCACCTGGAAATCAGGCACGTCGAGGTCCTCGGCGGCCTGCTCCACGGCTTCCAGGAACTCGGCGCCGTCCACGAAGCGTTGCGTGGGGTCGCGGTGGCAAGCGCGCAAGACCAGCTCGTCGATCTCCGGCGGGATGTCGGGCATCAGCGTGCTGGGGGCGGGGACGGGGCGGTTGATGCGCGCCATGGCTGTCTCGATGGGCGTGCCGCCCTTGAACGGCGTGCGCCCGGTGAGTAGCTCGAACAGCAGGATGCCGGCGGAGTACACGTCGCTGGCTTGGGTCAGATTCTCGCCGCGCACCTGCTCCGGGGAGAGGTAGCCGACGGTGCCGATGACCTGCCCGTTGACGGATGTGGTGGCGTTGGTGGGGTCGCCCATCGCCTTGTTGATGGCGCGCACCAGCCCGAAGTCCGCGAGCTTGACCTGGTTCCGGTCGCTGATCAGCACGTTGTCCGGCTTGATGTCGCGGTGGATCATGCCCTTGGCATGGGCGATCGATAGCGCGGTGAGCACCGGCCGCATCACGGCGATGGCGGCGTGGGGCGGCATGGGGCCGCGCTCTTTCAGCAGTTCGCGGAGCGATCCGCCTTCGACCAGCTCCATCACCAGGAAGACGTAGTCGTCGTCCACGCCCTGGTCGAAGACATTCACGAGCGACGGGTCGCTGAGCTTCGCCACCGCGCGGGCCTCGCGCTCGAAGCGGGTGCGGAAGGCGGGTTCGCGGGCGAGCGTCGGATCCATCACCTTGACCGCCACTTCACGGTCCAGGCGCGTGTCGATGGCTGCATAGACTGTGGACATGCCACCGCGGGCGATCTGGGCGCCGATGCGGTAGCGCCACTCCAGCAGGTCTCCGGGGTGTAGCTCGCTCACGTCTAGTTTCAGCCTCGTTTTCTAGCGGTTGTCTAGCGGTTTTTCGGTCTAAGCGTGGGGTTACAAGAGATGTTCTTGTGTGTAGTTGTGCTCAGTGTTACGGAATTATTCTAGTGGTACTCGTATCATTATACGTTTAGCCTGGTGCGCGCCCTACTCGTTTCCTATTGACTCTTATTGACGCCCACGCGCTACAGTGGCCACCGTGAGTAAAGAAAACAAGCACGCAGAAGATCACGGCACCTTTACACGCTCTGGCGCACGCCCTGGCCAGGAGGGTCAGGGGCGCGTGCTCGCGGAGCCAGTGAACGGCGTTCCCGCTGGTGAAGAGGTTCTGACCCTACCAGAAGTCGCGGAGCGAATGAACTTGGTCGTCACCAAGGTCATGGACATGCTGGGCAAGAAGCAGCTGCTGGCAGTCGAGATCGACCGCGTGCGGCACGTTCCCGCCCGCTTCCTGGACGAGGACGGGCAGCTGAACCGCTTCGTCCCCGGGGCGATCGCCCTGTTGAGCGACGGCGGCTACTCCGACGCGGAGATTCTGGATTACCTCTTTACTGAGGACGACTCTCTGCCGGGGCGCCCGGTGGACGCTCTGCACGGCCACCTTGCCCGCGAGGTGATGCGTCGGGCGCAAGCGATGGCAATTCTATAGCCCACTGTGTCTGCTGCTGGCTCTGCTTAGCCTGCTGCTGACTCTGCTTAGCCTGCGGCTGGCGACGGGGTGGGAATTCCAGACAGGCCTGTACCACCCAGGCGAAAATCGCCGCGAAGGCGAGCACCCACCACAGTGCGTACAAGCGGTTGTTGCCGCCGCCGTCGAACATGAAGGTCACCCACATGCAGAACACGCTGGTGAGGTAGATGACCATGCGCGATTGGCTGGCCAGCACCACCAGCGCCAGGGGCGCGGTGTAGTACCACGGCAGCGTCACCGTGTTGAGCACGCAGGTGATCGCATAGGCGACGGCCATGCCGGTAAACGCTGTGCGCTCGTCGTGGCGGAACAGCCACCAGGTGGCGACCAGGCCGAGGAGCATCAGGGCGCTACTGACCGGGCGGATCGCATCCACCAACACGTTGAAAGTCAGGTCGTCGTTGATGCGCGACAGTACTGGCTCCAATGAGGAGGCGATAAAGGACGGCAGAGCCAGGGGGTTGATGACCTTGGAGTTGCCGGTGACCTCCGTGACCCAGCCCCACGTCTGGTTGGTCAGGATGGTCACGAGCGCCAGCATGCCAACGCATGCCAGCACGCTGACCAGCCCCGCCCACACCAGCGTGCCGAAGCGGCGCCACGTATCTGCAAGGCGCAGCCAGCGGGCCTTACCCGCGGAGTAGGGCAGTGCCCCTGCCACCCGGGCGACCAGAATCCACACGACGAACGGCAGGGCGATAAACGCCGTGGCCTTCAGGGCAGTCGCCACACCGATCAGCGCCGATGCGGCCAGGGCACCATGAACCGGCTGCAGCTTCACCGCGCACAGGCAGCCGAGAAGCACCAAAGCCATCATCATGTTCTCGGTGTGCATGCCACCGATCAGGTGCAGCACGCTCAGCGGGTTAAACACACCCAGCCAGACGGCCACGTCCGGCCGGATGCCCAGATGCGTAGCGAGCTTCGCTACTGCCCAGGCCATCACCAGCACGGACGCGATGGAGAGCAACTTGAAGGCGAAAATGCCGGCGGTGATGTTATCGCCGGTGACGGAAGTGATGGCCTGGCCCACTCCCATGTGCAGCGGGCCGTAGGGCGTGGTGGTGTTGCGCCAGTCGGCGCTGACCTCGAACAGCAGGGGGCCGGGGTTGGCCGCCGCGCCGACCTCGTAGGCGTTGAAGCCATCGCGGGCCAGCGTGCCCTGCATGAGGTAGGAGTAAATGTCCCGCGACATTAGTGGCCCGGCCAGCACCAATGGGCCGATCCAGGCGGCGATGGCAGAGCGGCGCAGCGGCTCACCACGCACGAGGATGTGCCGCCCGACGATGATCCAACTGAGCACCATCGCCGCCAAGGCGAACCACATCACGACCGTCACCATGCCTGCGGCATGGCCGAAGGTAAAGGAGCTCAGGCCGATGACCTGCATGATGCCACCGCGCGAGCGCACGGCACCGACGCTGTGGGAGGTGATCGTCAAAACGATGCTGCCGATAAGCCCCATCCAGACGGCGCGGCTGTAGCCCACCGACTGCAGCCAGGAACGAGCCTTGTCCACAAAGCCCTCCGCAGCCGCCGTCACAACACACCACCGCCGGTGATGCGGCGGGCGGCCAGAGCGCCGGAGAGGATGACAGTAGGCACACCCACGCCCGGTGTGGTCGAAGAACCGGCGAGCACCAAGTTATCCACACCGAACGCGCGGGCATTACGAGGCCGGAAGGGGCCAGTCTGGGTAAAGGAATGCGCCAACGCGAACGGACTGCCCGCGCCGAAACCGTGGTCGTCCTGCCACGAGGCCGGGGTATCCACCCGGGCGGCGCGGAAGTGCTCGGCAATGCCCGAGTAGCCGCGGGCCTCCAACACCCCCAGGAGCTCCTGGACGTACGGATCCGTGACGTTCTCCCAGTCGATATCCGCCGAACGCAGGTTCGGCGCCGGGGCGAGGATGCTCAGCGGTTCGTAGGCGCCCGTGCCAGTGCACGTACTCACGCCCGCGCGGGGAGACGTGGCGTCACCCTCAACAACACCGCCGAAGGTACGGCCGGCAACGGTGCGCGCCGGGCGAGTAAGCAGCAACGACGGGTCGCTCATTAGCTTGCCGCGACCGTGCGGGGCGGTGATCTCGCGGAAGGTTTCGTCCCATGCCTCGCCGAAGCTGATGGTGTGGTGGCGCTGCGACTCCCACTGGCCGGAGACTTCCGTCGGAATGCTGCCGTGAATCACCACGGCAGAAGGGGACCAGCGCAGCGGGGCGACCTTGCGCCACATGCGGCGGGCGAAGGAGCGGGAGATCAGCGCGCTTTCCCGGCCGGAACGGGTGAGCAGCTCGCCCACCACCGGCAGGTCCGGGGTGGCCACGACTGCGTCGCAGTCGATGTATTCGCCGGAGCTGGTGCGCACGCCCGTGATGAGGTTCTCCGAGAAGTCCACGTGCTCGACTGCGTCCGAGGTGATGATGCGTCCGCCGGCGGCCCGCAGCGCCGCGGCCATGACCTCCGGCACTTCGCTCATGGAAAAGCCTGGGTAGAACACGCCCATGGAGGTATCCATGTGTGAAATGACGGTGTAGACCGCACGCGCATTCTTCGGCGCCACGCCCGCGTACAGCGCCTGGAAGGTAAACAACCGCTGTAGCTCTGCGTCGGGGATGTGCCGTGCCGCGGCCTTGCCGAGGCTGCCGAAGGCGCCGAGGGAGCCGAGGTGGCTAAGGTCGGACGCCGCAGCGGGCGTGGACAGCAAATCCAGCGCACCGTCGAAGTCGGCGGCTAGGAAGTTCTCGAAGCTGGCGCTGAAGACATTCTGCGACCATTCGCGGTGAGCCAGATAACCGGCGGCCAGCTCGTCTGTGGCGGTGCGATCCAGACCCTTGGAATCCGCGAAGCGGCGGATCTCCGCCACCATCGCATCGCGGTCGGCGAAGACTTCGGCGTGGCGGCCGCTGGCGAACTGCGCGTGATAGGCCGGGGCCAGGCGCTGGGGTGCCCACGGGCGCTCCAGGCCCAGCTGCTCGGCGGCGGTCTCGGAACGCAAGTCGATGCCCACGGAGGCCACGGCGGATTCGATGAGGCCGGGCATCGTCAGCACGGTGGCACCGGTGTCGGCCACGAAGTCCCCGTGTGCGCTGGTCAGCTGCTCGCTACGGCAGCGGCCGCCCACGGCGTTGGCGGCCTCGATGACGGTGACCTCGCGCCCCGCGGAACGCAACCGCAGGGCAGCGGAGAGCCCTGCCAGCCCGGCGCCGATCACGACCACGCGCTCGCCGTTGCCGGGCAGGCGCTTGCGCATCGTGGGGCGCGTCATGGGAACCAAGGGGCTGGGCAGGCTCAGGTGACGGCGACCGTCGGCAGAGCGGGTGGATAGCTTCATTTAAAACCTCCGGTGCGTTAGTTCTTCCGCCAGCTGGGTCAGCTCCGCAGTGATGTCGGCACCCAAACCACCCGCGCGCAGGGACTCGATGGCCCGCTGCGTGCGCGCCTCGATCAGCTTCTCCACTTCGGCCTGCGCGCCGGTGTCGTAGATGATGTCGCGGAGGCGTTCGATGTCCGTCTCCGCGGACTCCTCGCCCTTGCCCAGCCCCTCGCGGAGGGCCGCGACCTGGGATTCGTCGCCCCGCTGCAATGCCTCGTTGATGAGGGTGGTGCGCTTGCCGGTGCGCAGATCGTCGCCGGAGGGCTTGCCGGTGACCTCCGGGTCGCCGAAAACTCCCAGCTGATCGTCGCGCAGCTGGAAGGCCTCACCGATGTCCTGGCCCACATTGCGGAGCATGGTCTGAGTCTGTTCGTTGGCGCCCGCCAGTGCGGCGCCGATGTGCAGCGGGCGGGCGACGGTGTAGGAGGCCGTCTTGT
The DNA here is from genome assembly GCF_027570065.1 of Corynebacterium evansiae. NCBI lineage: Bacteria > Bacillati > Actinomycetota > Actinomycetes > Mycobacteriales > Corynebacteriaceae > Corynebacterium > Corynebacterium evansiae. The sequence goes on from NZ_JAKMUT010000006.1 coordinate 44,880, forward strand.
ACTTGATCACGGCAAAGGAATCCGCAACGTCTTCGCTGCCGTTGGCTTCCAGGGCAATGTCCAGGATCTGGCCCCCGATCACCTCGGTGCGCATTGCCCGCCAGGCCGGGCGTGCCCGCTGCAGCGCGGTGGTGCTCAGCCCCGAGCCGTTGTACAGGTCGTCCGCCCAGGCAAAGGCGAGGTCGCCGATGAGAATTGCCTGGCTGATCCCGTAGTGCTCGGAGGAACCCAGCCAGCCGCGTTCGTGGTGCTTCGATTCAAAGGTGCGGTGGGCGGTGGGGAAGCCGCGCCGGGTATCGGAGCGGTCGATGATGTCGTCGTGGATGAGGGCGCAGGCCTGGATGAACTCGAAGGCGGACAGCGCATTCAAGATGGCGCCCTGGTCGATACCCGCAGCCGGCGATGAACCGCCACCGCCTTCGAGCGCCGCGCGGATGCCTGCCCAGGCGAAAGTCGGGCGGACGCGCTTGCCGCCGTTGACGATGAAGTCGCGCAGCACCGTGATGGCGCCGCCGACGAGGGGACCGATGTGGGAGAACTCCTCCTGGGAGCGGTTCAGGTACTCCTTTAGTTGGGCATCGACGGCGGACGGAACTGCGGACAGTGGGGAATCGAGGCGCCAGGGGTGCGCGGCCAGCTCATCGGTACTCATGGCTCTCTATTCTAAGGGCTCGCGCGACAAGTGCGAACAACGGTAGTGCTGGGGTGACGCCACCGTGGCGGGCGGGCGGAACGGGTGAGCGAACGGACAGGCCGCGGGGGTGATCGCGCGCAGGGAAAATGCCAAATGTAGGCCAAAGTCTTGAAATGGACAGCTCTGTCTATATGATCTTTGGGTATGGCTAGTATCCGCAGGCAGGTTGCCGTATCCCAGTCCCTTTCGCTCTACACTCCCGGGCGCGTTCCGTTCTCCGTGGAGTTCATGCCGCCGCGCGACGACGCGGCCGAAGAGCGCCTGTGGAACGCGGCCGAGGCATTCCACGACCTCGGTGTGAGCTTCGCCTCGGTAACTTATGGCGCCGGCGGCAGTACCCGCGAGCGCACCCTGCGTGTCGCCGAGCGCCTGGGCACGAAGCCGCTGACAACCCTGGTGCACATGACGCTGGTGCAGCACACCAAGGAAGAGCTGCAAGACATGCTGCGCACCTATGCCTTGCTGGGGCTGACGAATCTGCTGGCGCTGCGCGGCGACCCGCCGGGGGATCCAAATGCCGAGTGGGTGCCCACCCCCGGTGGCTTGAACTATGCGGTGGAACTGATCGACATGATCCGCGAGATGCCCGAATGCGCCGACTTCGATATCGGCATCGCCAGCTTCCCCGAAGGCCACTACCGCACGGGTTCTTTGGAACAGGACACGGAATACACTCTGGCCAAGCTCCGCGCCGGGGCGCAGTACTCGATTACGCAGATGTTCTTCGATGTGGACCACTACCTGCGCTTACGCGATCGTCTGGCGAAGGCGGATCCGGAGCATGGGCAGAAGCCGATCATTCCGGGGCTGATGCCGATCACATCCCTGCGGAGTGTGCGCCGCCAGATGGAGCTGGCGGGTGCTGCTCTGCCACCGAAGCTGGAGAAGCGCCTGCTGGATGCTGCAGCCGGCGACGAGGTCGCAAACCGCGACGCCATCCGCGAGGTCGGCATCGAGGTGACCACCGAGATGGCCGAGCGCCTCATTGCCGAGGGGGTTCCGGACCTGCACTTCATGACGATGAATAACGTGCGCGCCACCCAGGAGGTCCTGCACAACCTGGGCATGGCTCCGGCGTGGGGGCCGGGGCTGGGGCACGACATGGTGCGTTAGCTGCGTGTGCGCTGCAAGATCCCGAACGGCCGGGGGTCCGCCGGGAACTTAAAGTTCCGCAGCACATCGGTGAACCCGGCCTTGCGATAAAGCTGCCAGGCTGCGTTGGCCTCGCCTTCCACCTCGGGTGTGGAGAGCATCACCGTGTTCTGTGGCGTTCGCTCTAGCAGGTCGTTCAGGATTGTGGTGCCGACGCCCTCACCCTGCGCCGGTGGAAGCACATGTATTTCGGATAATTCGGCGTAGGCATGCAGTATCCGGGTGGCCTCCGCGCGGGAGTGCCCGTTAAGCACTAGGCCGCGGGCGACTTGGCGATACCACCAGGTGTTCGGGGAGCCGCGGAAGGTAAAGCCGATGCCCACGCAGCGCTGGCGGGCGTTACCCGGATCCGGCTGTTCCTCCGCGCGGTGGAGGAGGGCCATGCTGCAGGTGAAGTCCGGCTGGGATCCGTTGTAGAACCACAGCGACTTGCGCTGGGCGTGCGTCTCGTTTGGATAGTCCATGGCCGCCAGGTGAATATCGATGAGCTCGTCGAGCCGGGTGATGAAGTGGCGATTGGTGGCGGGAACCACGGACACGCGCATGGGGGAATCGGCGGCGGAGGGTGTGCGGGGCGTGTCCTGGGGCATGGCTTCAATAGTGCCACTGCCGGGGGAGGCGTTGGAGGAAGATTGGCGCGAAAGATGCCAGTTAGAACAGGTGTTCTATTTTGAGTTGTGTTCTCGGTGGGATGTCCGAGGCGCTTCCTAGAGTGAGGTCTAATAGTCAAGGCGATAGGCCAAAAGGAAGAGGGGACAAGACCATGAACGAGAACATGCTGGCCCAACCCAAGCAGCTGGGGGCGCGGGCTCGTTACAGTCTCAGTCGCGGGGCGCGGGGGTTCCTGGACGAGGCGGAGCGCCAATTGGAGCTATCTCGATCGGAACTACGTGAGCCCGAGGCGATCGTCTATGCCTACCGAGCTGCCCTGCGGGCGGCAGGTGCGTTGATTGAGTGGGAGATGGCCACGCGAAAGCGTCGCCCTTCCGGGAGTGCGTGGGCGAAGCTGCGGGTTTTGCGCCCCGACTTGGAGGGTTGGGCAGAGACCTTTGAGGTGCACGCGCGGGTAGCGAGTAGGGCGGGGTTGGGGCTTAACCGAGGACTGCCGGAGAATGCGCGTGGCGCGATCTATCGCGATGCCTGCGATCTGGTGGATTTCGCCCGCGGGGCAGTAAATTACCTGCCGGAGGTTGCCTAGGGCGAAAAGTGGGCGTTGTTTGAAAACCGCAGGTTGATGTAGGGTGGATGGGTGAGAAGTGGGCGGAGTTCGCCCAGGCTGGAAACTTTCTTTACGCCTAAAGCGTTAGGAAGAGTAGCCGCAAACATTTGGGAGGTCGCGATGGCTCTATCGGAGCAAGAGCAGAGGATGCTCGCGGAGATCGAACGGGCGTTGATCGCCGAGGATCCACGCTTGGCAAAGCAGGCTTCCAATAGCGGCGAACAGACGATCAGCTTCAACATCCGCTCGATTGCGCTCATTGTCCTCGGTCTTGCGGTGATGGTCGGCGGCATTGCTGCGGCCCAGCTTTCGCTGTGGTTCGTAGCGTTGAGCGTGCTCGGGTTCCTGATCATGTTCGGCGGCGGCCTTCTGGCATTCCAGTCCAACGATGATCCGGAGACCGCAGCTATCAAGCGCTCCAAGTCTTCCAAGAGTGGCAAGCCCGGTGCGGCGAAGAAGGCTGGCTCGGGCCACTCCGGTGGCATCGGCGACAAGATGGAAGATAGCTTCCGTCGCCGCTTCGAGCGCTAGTCAAGCCCACCAGTTAGATCTAACTTAAGGAACCACCGTCCTCCACGCATGGAGGACGGTGGTTTTGTCGTATCTAGTCGAAACTAGGGGGAGCCTCCCCACTTCGCCCCACCTCAAGCCCTTTTGATCCCTCTGGTGTTGCGGGCGCGCGCATCCAAGCGTCGGAGGAGGGGTGGCTTGAATATTCCTACCTGCGCAAATGGCTCAGTTGGCTGAGATAAGGGGGTGGGGGAATGGTGGCGTCACAAAGAAAGAAGGGTGAGGGGCTGTGTGTGAAGGGGCGAGGGGCGAAGGGGTAAAGTCCAGCTTGAACGTTGTTGATGTGAAAAATATTGAGAAAAGGTGCGCAAAAACACCTCGTGTTGTGGAGTTTGTGGGGGAGAGTGGGGTAAAGTGGGGCTCGTTGGAGCAAAGCTGTGCCAACAACTCCAAACTTCATAGCGAAACCACTGGTCAGGGCAAGAAATCGCCCGCCATCCACGACATAGACGGCAAAACGAAACAAGAGATCTTCCAACGGAAAGGGGCCGATGCATGTTTTTCGGCACCTTCACGCCGAAGCTGGACGACAAGGGTCGACTGACCCTGCCGGCAAAGTTTCGGGAGGAGCTCGGTGACGGCCTGATGGTCGTGAAAGGGCAGGATCGCAGCCTGGCTGTGTACCCCAAGGCAGAGTTTCTGGTACGGGCGAAGAAGGCGGCTGAAGCCTCGCGCACGAACCCGAAAGCTCGCGCCTTCGTGCGCAACCTGGCGGCCAGCGCCGACGAGCAAACCCTCGATTCGCAGGGGCGCATCTCGGTCTCGGCGATGCACCGAAGCTACGCGGGTCTCACGAAAGAATGTGTTGTGATCGGCAACGTCGACTTCATCGAGATCTGGGATGCCGAAAGCTGGGCCGAGTACAGCGCGGAGCACGAAGAGGATTTCTCGGACGGCGACGATGAAGTGCTGGCGACATTCCTGTAGCCCCGAAGGCCTTAGCGCTTGACCAGATAAGACAAATTCATAGTGAAAACGGAGTGTGCGCAGGCCCTTACCTGCGTGGACGACGCGGAATCTTGACGTACTTCCCCAATGTCAAGCCCGCACCCACGCAGGTGAGGCCCTGTACGCACTCCTTTAGCTTTTGAGTCACATAAGTAGCTATGTGGCACATGAACTGCATAGCACCCCAAGAAACGCAGTGAGGGAAGGAGGGAACACCGATGAACGAAGAACGTGGAGCCGAGCAGCGCGAAGAGCACGGCCACACCCCAGTCATGCGCGACCGCATGGTCGAGCTCGTGGGGCTGGGCGTAAACAGCGAAAACGCGCCCGCCCACCCGGTCATCGTCGATGGGACCCTCGGCGCAGGCGGTCACAGCGAGGCCTTTTTGGACGCCTTTCCCCACGCAACCGTCGTCGGCCTAGACCGCGACCCCAACGCACTGGCGGAGGCCAATGAGCGCCTGGTGCGCTTCGGGGACCGCTTCGTTTCCTACCAGACCCGCTTCGATGGAGTAACCGAAGCGCTGGAGGACCTGATGGAACAGGGCAAACTCCCGGCCAGCGTGCGGGAGCACGGCATCTCCGGGTTTCTGTTCGACCTCGGAGTGTCCTCCATGCAGCTGGACCAGCCGGAACGCGGATTCGCCTACGCGGTAGACGCGCCGCTGGATATGCGCATGGATCCCAGCAGCCCGCTGACCGCCGCCGAGATCCTCAACACCTACAGCCACGGCGAGATCGCGCGCATCCTGAAGACCTACGGCGACGAGCGCTTCGCGGGCAAGATCGCCTCCGCGGTCGTCCGCGAGCGCGAGAAGCAACCCTTCGAGAACTCCGCGCGGCTGGTGGAGCTGCTGTACGCAACCATCCCGGCGGCATCGCGCCGCACCGGCGGCCACCCGGCGAAGCGCACCTTCCAAGCGCTGCGCGTCGAGGTGAACGCGGAGCTTGAGTCGCTGGAGAACCTGATCCCGGAGATCTCCCGCTGGCTACATGTCGGCGCCGTCGGCGTGTTCATGAGCTACCAGTCGCTGGAGGACAAGATCGTCAAGAAGGCATTGGTGCAGCTCAGCACCTCGAAGACCCCGCCGGGGTTGCCGATGGAGCTGCCCGGCATGGAAGCCGAGTTCGAGCTCAAAACCCGCGGGGCAGAGAAGGCCAGCGAGGCGGAGATCGAGCAGAACTCCCGGGCCGCCCCCGTGAGGGTGAGGGCCTACAGCAGGGTCAGCGACAGAGGGAAAACAACATTTCCGCTGGACACGCCCAGTTAGCTAGACAAAACACCTTAGAACCACTGATAGAAACAAACCCGGACCTCCGATAATTCGGAAGGAATCACATGACAGCACCAGGCACCATCCGCACCCGAGGCCAGCACACCGACCGCGATCGCACCACCGTAGCCGGTCGCGGCGTTGCCGACCGCTCACGCGCCAAGGTTCGCCCGGCGCGCTCTAGCCAGCGCACCGCCGAGCCGACCCGCCGCGGAAGTGCCTGGGATGCCAACCGCACCAGCGCCCCGGGGCGCAGTACTCGCCGCTTCGGCGGTAGCCGGGTGGGCTCGCGCCAGCAGGTCTCGGTCCGCGGGCGGCGCATCATTGCCCTGGAGCGCGGGAACCCGAAGCTCACCCGCCGCATCGTGCTGGCGGTTACTGTTTTCATCCTCGGCGTGGTTTCCATCATGGCGCTGTCCGCCGTCACGACTAAGCAGTCGTTCCAGATCTCCGATGCGCAGTCTCGAAGCACCACGTTGGAAAACGAGATCGAGAGTCTGAACCGGGACGTCGCCAACGCGAAGTCCTCCGCCAACATCGCCAAGGAAGCCAGCGAGATGGGCATGGTTACCCCGAAGCAGTCCGGCATTCTGGAGGATCGCGGCGGCAAGATCGAGGAAACCCGCCCGGCCAACGCTGAAGATGGCAAGGAAGTCGTCGACGTCAACGGCGAAACTAAGCGTCGTGGCGCAACCAGTGATCCGAACAAGACCGAACGCGTCGAGGGGCTGCACCCGGACCACCCGGTCCTTGCAGGTGACCGCGCCCCAGATGTAGACGTCAGCGGTCCTCGCAACAACCCACAGGGCAACGGTGGTCTTCCGTACTCCGGCGGCCCGGCGGGTCAGGCGCCTGCACCGGCGCCCGCGCCGGCTCCGGCAGCACCTGCTCCAGCACCGGCTCCTGCTCCAGCGCCCGCGGCGGAGGCGCCGGCCCCGGCGCCGAGCTAGGTCACCGCGGACAGCAAACCGAAAACTTCAGACACGCCGGGGCCAACCCCGGCCTGTTTTCGTATTTACGGGGACAATAACCAAGAGTGAATAGAAAGGAGGGCAACCACGTGTCCACACCCAACGACCGCCGCTCCCCGCGGACGGTTGACTCTAACTCGTGGTTGATCCTGGATACCTCCTTCGCGCGCTTTAACAAGCGCGTACGCCTTGTGTTCCTAGTCATTTTCCTGACGGTTTTCGCCCTGCTGCTGCGCCTCGCCTGGGTACAACTGGTCGCCGGCCCAACGCTGTCTAATCAAGCGCAGCTGCAGCGTACCTCGGTGATTACCGAACCGGCTCTGCGCGGAGGCATTACGGATCGCAATGGCCAGGTGCTGGCCTACACCATGGACGCACGCAGCCTCGCTGTGCTCCCGAAGCAGGCCGAAAAGCTCATGCAGGAAAGTTATGAAGAAAATCCCGAGGAGAACCCCGAGCCCAAGCAGCGCATCGAAGAGATCGCCAAGCGTCTGCCCGAGATGATCAATAAAGAAGGCGACGATATCGAGGAAGACGATATCCGCGACAAACTGACCAGCGATAGAAGTTACGAGGTGCTGGTGCGCAACGTCGACCCGGACGTTGCTGAGAAGGTTGGCGAGGAGTTCCCCGAGATCACCGTCGAACGCCAGGACCTGCGTCAATACCCCAACGGCGCGGTGGCGCAGAACATGATCGGCAAGATCAGTACCGATAACCAGGGGCAGTTCGGCCTGGAGCTGTCCCAGGATGCGCGCCTGCAGGGCATCAACGGTTCGCGCACCGTGGACATTGGAGGCGATGGCTACCAGATTCCGGGCTCCACCCGCGATGTGCACCCGGCCGTCAACGGCGATTCCTACGAGCTGACCATCGACCTGGACGCGCAGACCTATGTACAGCAGGCACTGCAACAGGCGCGCGAGAAGTCGGGCGCAAAATCCGCCTCGGCCGTCGTGCTGGATTCGAAGACCGGCGAGATCATCGCCATGGGCTCTAGCGATTCCATTGACCCGAACGGGGACATCGAAAAGCAGCTGAAGCGCAAGAAGGTCTTCGGCGATCGCGCCACGGCGGATTCCTTCGAGCCGGGCTCCGTGGCCAAGATCATGACCGCCGCGGCAGCCATCCAGGAGGGCAAGACTACCCCGGATGAGGTGCTTAAGGTCCCCGGCAGCATCGAGATGTCCGGCGTGACAGTGAAGGATGCATGGGACCACGGCGAGGTTCCGTACACCACCACCGGCATCTTCGGTAAGTCCTCGAACGTCGGCACCCTGATGCTCGCCGAGCGCGTGGGTGAGGAGAAGATGTACGAATACTTCCGCAAGTTCGGTGTAGGCCAGACTGCGGGCGTGGGGTTGCCGTACGAGGTTGCCGGCTACATGCCGGAGCTGAACCAGTGGTCCGGCGGCACTTTCGCCAACCTGCCGATCGGCCAGGGCATGTCCATGAGCCTGCTGCAGATGACCAGCATCTACCAGGCGCTGGCCAACGACGGCGTGCGCGTGGAGCCCAGGCTGATCAACAAGATCACCACGTCCGACGGCGCGGAGCTGGATTCCGACCCGGCGAAGGAGACCCGCGTGGTCTCCCCGGAGACTGCCCGCACGACCGTGGACATGTTCCGTGCGGTGACGCAGAAGGACGAAACCGGAGTTCAGCAGGGCTCTGGTGCGCCGGCGGCCATCGACGGTTACCAGGTTTCCGGCAAGACGGGCACGGCCCAGCAAGTCGACCCGGACACGGGCGCCTATTCGAACTCCAAGTACTGGATCAACTTCGCGGGTATCGCACCCGCCGACAAGCCCCGCTTCGTGGTTGGCATCATGCTGGATGACCCCGAGCGCGGTACTGACGGGGGCGCGGGTGGCAGCGCGGCGCCTCTGTTCCACGACATCATGGCGTGGATGCTCGACCACTACAACGTGCCGCTGTCCAAGGAAGCAGGACCAAAGCTGATGCTGGAGGCAAATCAATGACATCGCTGAAGCAGCTCGCCGAAATCTGCGGAGGAACCCTCACCGGCCCCTGGGAGGGTGTGGAGGTGACCTCTGCCGCGATCGGCTCTAATGATGTGCAGCCGGACGGCCTTTTCTGTGCTGTTCCTGGTTCGAAGGTCCACGGCGCGACCTTCGCCGCGGATAGCAAGGCGGCCGCCGTTCTTACCGACGCCGCAGGCCAGCGCATTATTGATGACGCCCCTACGCCGCTACCGTGCATTGTCGTGGACGACGTTCGCGAGTGGATGGGCGCGGTGTCTGCGGAGGTTTATGGCCACCCGGCACGCCAGCTGAAGACCATTGGCATCACCGGCACGTCTGGCAAGACCACCACCAGCTACCTGGTGGAGAAGGCTCTGCTGGATTCGGGGCTGCAGGTGGGGCTGATCGGCACCACCGGCACCCGCATCAACGGCCAGCCGATTCCGACCTCGCTGACCACCCCGGAGGCACCCACGCTGCAGGCGCTGCTGGCGCGCATGGTTGCCGAGGGTGCCACGCACCTAGTGATGGAGGTTTCCAGCCACGCCCTGCAGCTAGGCCGGGTGCGCGGAGTGCACTTCGACGTGGTGGCGTTTACGAACCTGAGCCAGGACCACCTGGATTTCCACCCGACGATGGAGGACTACTTCCAGGCGAAGGCGCTGCTATTCGAGCGCGTTGAGGACGGGAGGGTTCCGGGCACCGCTGTGATCTGCTGCGAGGACGAGTGGGGCGAGCGCATGCGCGCCATCGCCGCGAAGCACTCGCCGACCGTGGCGCTGTACCCCCAGGGCGGTGACCACACGACCGAAGCAGGCGGCCCGGTATGGTCCATTGCCTCCGCCGAAGTGACCCCCAGCGGCCGCCAGCACATTCGCCTGGACATCGCAGGCGGCGCCGAACCCCGCGAGCTGGATTACAGCATCGGCATGGCGGGCTCCTTCAACCAGGCCAACAGCTTGGTGGCGCTGGCCTGCATCGAGGCAGCTACGGGAGACGCGCTGACCAGCGACAGCGCCGCCGTACAGGCCCTGCAAGACGTGCAGGTGCCCGGCCGCATGCAGCTGGTCGAGGAGGGCCAGGACTTCCTGGCTATGGTTGATTATGCGCACAAGCCGGGCGCGGTTCAGGCCGTGCTGGGTAGCCTGCACGACTACCTGCCGGATCCGGAAGCCCGCATCGGAATCGTTCTCGGGGCCGGTGGAAACCGCGATCACGACAAGCGCGCGATCATGGGCCGCATCGCCGCGGAGCTGGCCGATGCGGTGTTCGTCACGGATGACAATCCCCGGGATGAGGAACCTTCCGCGATTAGAGAGGCTATTTACGCGGGGGCGCGAGAGGGCGTCCAGAAGAAAGAACAAGAACAACCAACAAACGGCGAGACCGTGTGCGAGATCGTGCCCGACCGTGCAGAGGCAATCGCCGCGGCTGTGGCGTGGGCACGCCCCGGAGACGCGGTGGTCGTGGCCGGTAAGGGGCACGAAAAGGGGCAGCTGGTGGCCGGCACGATGCACCCCTTCGACGATGTGGAGGAGCTGGCGGCAGCTCTGCAGAACCGGGTGCGGCAAGAGCGCGAGGCAGATAATGGTGAAGGTAGGCAGAAGCGATGATTGAACTAACAACCCAGAGAATCGCCGAGGTAACGGGCAGCACACTGATTAACGACGTGGATCCGCAGGCCGTAGTGACCGGCCCTGCGGAGTTCGATTCGCGCAAGATCACCCCGGGCGCGATCTTCATGGCCTTGCCCGGAGCCCGCGCCGACGGGCACGACTTCGCCGACGCTGCATTGCAGAACGGCGCCGCGCTACTGATCGTCGGCCGTCAGGTGGAGCAGCCCGCGCTGCTGGCGGCTCCGGTAGAGGTCAACGAGCAGACCTCCAACGCCACCGCCTTCGAATTCGACGTGGAAGGCCACGGCGCCGCAGTGCTGGCTGCCGTGGACAAGCTCGCGCGCTACAACACCGACGTACTGGCCGCCGAGGAAGGCATGGTCGTCGTCGGCGTTACTGGTTCCGCGGGCAAGACCTCCACTAAGGACCTGATCGGCGCGGTGCTGCGCGAGGCGGGGGAGACCGTCGCCCCGCCCGGCAGCTTCAACAACGAGATCGGCCTGCCGTACACCGCCCTGCGTGCCAGCCGCGACACGCGCTTTCTCGTCAGTGAGATGTCTGCCCGTGGCGTGGGCCACATCCAGCACCTGACGACCGTCACTCCACCGCGCGTGGGCGTGGTGCTGAACGTCGGCAGCGCCCACCTGGGCGAGTTCGGTTCCCGCCAGGCCATCGCGCAGGCGAAGGGCGAGCTCGTGGAGGCACTGCCAGCCGCCGCCGAGGGTGGCCTGGCCGTACTGAACGCCGACGACGACAAGGTCGCGGCGATGGATAAGCGCACCGCGGCGCGCGTTGTGCGCTTCTCCACGGAGGGCGCGACGGGTGCCGCGGGTGTCCCGGCGGATTACTACGCTACCGACATCGAGCTCGATGCCGTGGCCCGCGCCAGCTTTATGCTGCACCACCCGGCAGGTCAGCCGGTGCGCGTGGAGCTTTCGGTGTTCGGCGCCCACCAGGTCTCGAACGCGCTCGCCGCCGCGGCGGTTGGTATCGAGTTGGGTATTGACGCCGCCACGGTGGCATCTCTGCTGAGCTCTCACGTCGCCGCCAGCGTGAACCGCATGGACGTGCGCACCCGCGAATCCGACGGGGTGACCATCATCAACGATTCCTACAATGCCAACCCCGAATCCATGCGCGCGGGAATCGATGCGCTGGCTTACACGGCCAAGGGGCGCCGCGAGGCGGAAAGCTGGGCCGTGCTGGGGCAGATGGGCGAGCTGGGCGAGGACGCGAGCGACGAGCATGCCGAACTCGGCCACGTGTTGGCGCAGCGGCGCATCGACCACGCAGTGATCGTGGGCAACGGGGTGAACCAGCGTGCGCTGGCCAACGCCGCCCGGGAGAGTGGAGTGGAAACCCACGTTGTTGAGAACATCGACGGCGCGGTGAACTATCTAGACATGAGTTTGAACCCGCAGGATGTGGTGCTGATCAAGGCATCGTATTCGGACGGACTATGGGCCGTGGCAGAAGGACTGCTGATCGGCGAGGACCAAGGAGCTTAAAAATCCCATGTTGCAAATCTTTATCGCAGGTGCGGTCGCTTTCCTTGTGTCCGTACTGCTGACTCCGGTGCTGATCCGTTGGTTTTCCGCCGAAGGACTGGGCCAGGAGATCCGCGAGGAAGGCCCGAAGTCGCACTTCAAGAAGCGCGGCACCCCGACCATGGGCGGCATCGCCGTGCTGGCGGGCATCGTGTTCGGCTACCTGGTGGCCGTGCTGGTGGGTCTTATAACCACCGGCGCCGGGCCGGGCGTCAGCGGCTGGCTGGTGCTGGGGCTGACGCTTGCCTTGGGCGGGCTGGGTTTTGCCGATGACTACATCAAGCTGGTCAAGGGCCGGAACCTGGGCCTGAACGCGAAGGCGAAGCTCGTGGGGCAGCTGGTAACCGCGATTGTCTTTGGCCTGCTGATCCTGCAGTTCCCGAACGCGCACGGACTCACCCCGGGCTCCACGCACCTGTCGTTTGTCCGCGATATTGCGACGTTCGACATCGCCATCGGGCCGGCCATCGTGGGCATGGTTCTGTTCCTGATCTTCATCTACGTGATCATCTCCGCCTGGTCTAACGCAGTGAACCTGACCGACGGCCTGGATGGTCTGGCCAGCGGCGTGACCGCGATGGTCATGGGCACCTACGTGCTGATTACCTTCTGGCAGTTCCGTAACTCCTGTGCCGTCAGTGCACAGGCCGCCTGCTATGCGGTGCGTGACCCGTTGGACCTGTCGATGCTCGCCTCCGCCGGTCTGGGTGCCTGCCTGGGCTTCCTATGGTGGAATGCGGCTCCCGCGAAGATCTTCATGGGTGATACCGGCTCGCTGGCCCTTGGTGGCCTGGTGGCAGGCTTGTCCGTCACAACCCAGACTGAGCTGCTGATGATCCTGGTCGGCATCATCTTTGTCATCGAGGCTGCATCCGTGGTGATCCAGGTGGTCTCCTTCAAGGCCACCGGCAAGCGCGTGTTCCGCATGGCGCCGATCCACCACCACTTTGAAAACAAGGGGTGGGCGGAGACGACCGTCGTTATCCGCTTCTGGCTGCTGGCCGCGCTGGCGGCGATGTCCGGCTTCGCGATCTTCTACGCGGAGTGGCTCAACGGCGCCAGCTTCTAGGCCTGCCAGTGGCAGGCCCACAAACCCACAATTCGCTAGCAATGTAAGGACAACCCAGCCGTGGAATCGACACCCGCACTTCACCCCGCAGACGCCCTAGAAACCATGCGCACCCAGACCGTTCTGGTCGCGGGCGCGGGCGTGGCCGGGCGGGGCGTGATCTCCATGCTCTGCGCCCTCGGCGCCCGGCTGGTCCTGGTTGCAGACGATAACGCGCAGGCACTTGGCCACATCGCCGACGATGGGGAGACGGAGCTGCGGCTGCTGAATGTCTCCGACGCCATCGACTCCCTAGAAGACCTGGCCCCGCGGCTCGTCGTGACCTCCCCGGGCTGGAAGCCCGAATCCCCGCTGCTGGCCCGCGCCGCCGAGCTGGGAATCCCCGTGATTGGGGATATTGCCGCAGCCTGGCTGGCCGACCAAGCCGGGGCCTTCGGTGAGCCCCGCACATGGCTGGCGGTGACGGGAACGAACGGTAAGACCACCACCACGGCGATGCTGACCTCCATGCTGATCGCCGATGGGCGCGCCGCCCTGGCCGTGGGCAACATTGGCATTGCCCCTTCCGCCGCCCTGGCTGGCCAGCACCGCGGCGAACCCCGCTCCGACGTCTTTGTCGCCGAGGTATCCAGCTTCCAGCTGCACTGGGCGCCCATGTTCGAGCCCACCGTCGGCTGCATTCTGAACCTTGCCGAAGACCACCTGGATTGGCACGGGAGCTACGACAACTATTGCGCAGACAAGGCACAAGTCTTGACCGCTGAGGAGTCTGTCCTGGCCCTGGACGACTCAGACGTTGTGGCCACCGCACGCGCCCGCCAGGTCGCGGCGCGCAGTGGGTACACGATCCACGACCCTGAAGAGGTGGCGTCACAAAACACGGAACGAGTAGTCGGGGTGCGCGACGGGCGGCTGATCGAGGTCGTCATCGACGACCCGAGCCAAACCACGGACCTCGCTCCGGCGCAGGGGATTAGCCCTCCCGGGCCTGCAGGGCTTGCCGATGCCGCGGCGAGTGCGGCGATGGCGCGTGCGCTGGGCGTGGCTCCGGCGGCCATCGAAGCCGCGCTGGCCGGATTCAAGGTGCAGGCGCACCGCGGACAGGTTGTGCTGGAGCACGGAGGCGTTACCTGGATCGATAACTCGAAGGCCACCAACCCGCACGCCGCCGAGGCCGCGCTGCGGGGCCAGCGCAATGTGATCTGGGTTGCCGGTGGGCAGCTGAAGGGCGCGGCGGTCGACGGGCTAATCCGGGCGATCGGCGGCGCCCTCAAGGCAGTGGTGGCCCTGGGCGTGGATCGCGCGGAGCTCGTCGCCGAAGTGTCGCGGCAGCTGCCCGACCTGCCGGTCACTGTTATTGACGCCACCGATCCAGAAGAAGCGATGCGTGCCGTCGCCCGCGCCGCCCACGAGTTGGCGCAACCCGGCGACAGCGTGGTGCTGGCCCCGGCGGCAGCGTCGCTGGATATGTACACCGGCATGAGCCAGCGTGGCGACCTGTTCGCCCAGTATGCGGTGGCATATGCTGGGGCCGATAGAGCCGAACAGACGGCACAAGAGACTCAAGCAACACAGGAAAGGGGATAGGCGCGCGATGTCCACTCCGACGTCCAATTCGAAGCGCCGGCGCATCCCCGGCGCAGGGGAGAACAGCCCGCACGGCGAGCGACCCGAGCCGGAGCGCACGTCCGTGAGCCAGGAATCTGGCGGCGAGCGCGGCCTGGCATCCCTGCACCGCAAGTTCACCGCGCAGCTGGCCACCCCGCAGCTGAACTACAAGGTGCTGATGGTCGTCACGGCGTGCCTGACCATCCTGGGGCTCGTCATGGTGCTGTCGTCGTCGATGGTGACTTCCTACGCCAGCGGCTCGAGCGTCTTTGGTGAGTTTATTAAGCAGGCCGTGGTCGTATTCCTCGGATTGGTGGCTATGTGGGTGGCGCTACGGATGCGCCCGGAGACGATTCGCAAGTATTCCCCGTTGCTGCTGGGAGTTGCGATTGTGATGCTGATCATGGTGCTGATCCCCGGCGTTGGTATCGGTGGCGAAGAAGTCGGTTCGAACTCGTGGATTCGCATTGGCCCCGTTGGCGTGCAGCCCTCCGAGGTGGCGAAGTTAGCGCTGGCGGTGTGGGGAGCAGCCACGGTCTCCTACAAGGCACGTGCCACACAGCGCCTCAACTCCGGCCTCGGCGCCTTCCTGATCGTGAGTGCTGCGATCGTGGCGTTGGTGTTCCTGCAGAAAGACCTTGGCATGGCGTTCTCCGTATGCATCGTGGTCGCCGCACTCATCTTCTTCGCCGGTGTTAGTCGCCGGGCCATTACCTCGGTGCTGGGAAGCGTCGCGGTGCTGGGCGTGTTCTCGATTACCCGTCAGAGCTTCCGCGGTGATCGTATTAAGACGTGGAAGGACGCCCTGACGCTGAACTTCAGCGAGTCCACGACCCAAGGTGCGGCCTACCATTCCCACCAGGGCATTTTGTCTCTGTCTGACGGTGGGATGTTCGGCGTCGGTTTGGGACAGTCCCGAGCAAAGTGGTTCTACCTGCCAGAAGCAAAGAATGATTTTATTTTTGCCATCGTGGGCGAGGAGCTGGGGCTTCTTGGTGCATTCTTCGTTGTGTTCCTGTTTGGAATGCTGGGCTGGTTCGGGATTCGCACAGCCCTGGCGCAAAAGGATCCTTTCCTGCGGCTGCTGGCGGCAACGCTGACCATCGGTATTTCCGTGCAGGCTTTCTTCAACATGGGCTACGTTGTGGGCCTGCTGCCGGTGACCGGCATCCAGCTGCCGCTGATCTCCGCCGGCGGTTCGTCGGCGATCATCACCCTCCTTTCCATGGGGTTGCTGTGCAACTGTGCCCGTAACGAGCCGGAGACGGTCTCCTCCATGCAGCATGAAGGCCGCCCCCTCATCGATCGGATTCTCATGCTGCCGGAGCCGCAGGGATACAAGGCGGGCGAGCAGCGCCGTAACGAGCGCCGCGAGACGGCCTATAGCTACGGCGAGCCGGTTACCCGCCAGCGGGCGAGCGCTGGCCGGGGGAGCCAGGACGTCCGCCGCGAACGCGACCGGGTGGAGCAGTCTATCCGTCGCGTCGGCGGCGAGTCGCGTCTGCGTGGCTACGATGGAGTGCGAAGGCAGGACCTGCCACCCACTGCGACCCCGAAGCCGATCCCGCGTAGCCGTCACCGGGCGGACGAGGCGGGGCCGCCGAGGGCTCGCAAGACTCGCAGAACTATCGATAACCGACACAGGAGGCGCTAGCCAAAGTGAACCCGAAGCCAGAAGCCGACCGGAAGCTATCAGTCGTCGTTGCCGGCGGCGGAACGGCCGGGCACATTGAACCCGCCATGGCCGTGGCAGAGGCAGTTCGCGCGCAGCGCCCCGACGCGCGCATCACCGCGCTGGGCACCACCCGTGGCCTGGAGACCACACTGGTGCCGGCACGCGGCTTCGACCTGGAGCTGATCCCGCCGGTGCCGGTGCCGCGCAAGGTGAACAAGGACCTGGCTACACTGCCGCTGCGCCTGCGCAAGGCACTGAAGGAGACGAAGCGGGTGCTGCGCGAGGTGAAGGCCGACGTGGTGATCGGCTTCGGTGGCTATGTTTCCGCTCCGGCCTACTTGGCGGCGCGTTCCCTCAAGATTCCCTTCTTCGTCCATGAGGCCAATGCCCGCGCGGGCGTGGCCAACAAGCTGGGAGTGAAGTTGGGCGGAACTGGCCTGGCGGCAGTCGAGGATTCCGGCCTGGACGCCGAGATCGTGGGCATCCCCGTGCGCGAATCCGTGCTGAAGATGGACCGCAAGGCCCTGCGTGCGGAGGCCCGCGAGTTCTTCGGTGTGGATCCGGAAGCCCCGCTGCTGCTGGTCACCGGCGGTTCGCAGGGCGCGCGCAGTATCAACAACGCGGTGGTGGATGCTGCGAAGACCTTGCAGGACGCGGGCATCGGGGTGCTGCACGCCTACGGCAAGAAGAACGAGATTGAGCTGCCCGCGGAGGTCAAGGAGGGCACGCCTCCCTACGTGGCCGTCCCGTACATCGAGCGCATGGACCTGGCGCTGGCCGCCGCGGACGCGATCCTCTGCCGTTCGGGCGCAATGACCGTTGCCGAGGTCTCCGCTGTCGGCCTGCCGGGCATCTACGTGCCGCTGCCGCACGGCAACGGCGAGCAGGAACTTAATGTCCGCCCGATAACCCACGCCGGCGGCGGGGTGATCATCAAGGATGCCGAGCTCACCGGCCACCGCGTTTCCCAGGAAGTCATCCCGTTGCTGCGCGACGAAACCCGCTGGCACGCCGCCAGCCTGGCAACGCTGGCCGCAGGCCACAGGGACGCTGCCGAGAAGATCGCCGAGAAGATCATCGCAGCCGCCGAAGCTTAGCCCCAGTACAGCCCCAGTACAAACCATTCCTCCCTTCTAGAAAGGCATCTTCTTCCACGATGAGCGAGCAGCCTCAGACCACGGACCTCTCCCGCGTGCACATGGTGGGCATCGGCGGTGCCGGCATGTCCGGTATCGCCCGCATCCTGCTGGACCGCGGCTACCAGGTCAGCGGGTCGGACATGAAGGAGTCGCGCAGCATCATGGCGCTGCGCGCGGCCGGCGCGCAGATTCAGGTGGGGCACGCGGCGGAAAACCTGCGCTTGCTGGGGGAGATGCCCACGGTGGTCGTCACCTCCTTCGCTGCGATTCCGCAGGATAACCCAGAGCTCGTCGGCGCCCGCGAGGCAGGCATTCCGGTGCTCCGCCGCTCCGACATTCTGGCGCTGTTGCTGCAGGATCGCCGTGCTTTCCTGCTGGCGGGTACGCACGGCAAGACCTCTACGACGTCGATGGCCGTGGCGGCGTTGCAGGCCGCGGGGCAGGATCCCTCTTTCGCCATCGGCGGCCAGCTGAACCGTGCGGGCACGAATGCCCACAACGGCACAGGCGAGATTTTCGTGGCCGAGGCCGACGAGTCCGACGGCTCCTTCCTGTCCTACTCGCCCGAGATCGCGGTGGTCACGAACATCGAGCCCGACCACCTGGATTACTTCAAGACGGAAGCGGCCTACCGGGAGGTCTTCGAGAAGTTCGCCCACCGCATCGTGCCGGGCGGCTTCCTGGTCGCGTGCCTGGACGATCCGGGTTCGGCCGCGCTCGCCGAGAAGCTTATCGCCGGTGCCGAGGCCGGCGAACCTTTGCCGTTTAGCGTTGTTGGCTATGGCACTGCCGAAGCTTGTGACGCCCACTCTTCCGTGCCCCCAGCAGCGATCATCGAAAGCACGGAGGTGACCGCCGAGGGAACCGTTTCCGCCTTGCGGCTGACTGAGGCCGTGAACGGAGCCGCGCAGCAGGGTGCTGGCAAGGGCGCTGGCACCTATTCGCTGCGCGTGGCCATTCCGGGCATCCACATGGTGCTGAATGCCACCGCGGCCGTGCTGGGCAGCGCGCTGCTGGGCGCGGACGTGGAGAAGGTCATCGCGGGCATCGGTGGTTTCGACGGCGTGCGCCGCCGCTTCGAATACCACGGCACTCGCCGGGACGTGGAGGTCTACGACGACTACGCACACCATCCGACCGAGGTCGCGGCCGTCCTGTCGGCCGCACGTCAGCGGGTGGAAGCCCGAGGTGGGCGCATCGTGGCCGTCTTCCAGCCGCACCTGTACTCCCGCACGATCAACTTCGCCGACGAGTTCGCCGAGGCCCTGTCTCTGGCCGACCAGGTGGTGCTGCTGGACATCTTCGGCGCCCGCGAGGAGCCGGTGGAAGGCGTGGATTCGCGCATCATCGGAGACAAGATCGATGCCTCCACCGAGTGCGTGTTTGAGCCCGACTTCTCGCGCGTGGCCGGCGTAGTCGCCGGGCTGGTGCAGCGTGGCGACATGGTGCTGACGATTGGCGCGGGCACCGTGACGATGCTGGCGGACGAGATTCTGCTGGAGCTGGACCGTGGTGATCGCGGGTGAGTAGGGCGTCAAGAACAAAGAACAAGAGGAACCAGCAGAGCCAGAAGGGCCGCAACACGCCGCGAAAGCGCCTGCAGTGGCTCGTCGCGGGGATCGTCGCGTTGGTTGTGCTGCTGGGCGTGGTTGCGTATGCGGCGCCCATCGTGAAGGTGTCGCAGATCGATGTGCAGGGCACGACGAACGCGGATCCGCAGGCGATCCGGGAGGCCAGCGCCATTAATGCGGGCGATAACATGCTGCGCCTGGACATGGCAGAAGCCGCCAAGGGCGTATCTGCCGTGCCGTGGGTGGAGAAGGTGACCGTTAAGCGCTCCTGGCCCACCACGGTGACGGTCGATGTGACCGAGCACCAGGCCATCGGCTACGTCATGGATGGCGACACGCCACACGTAGTGGACGAAAATGGGCAGGTGTTCTTGACGGGTGTGAAGCCTGAAGGGGCTTTCGAGTTTAAGAAGACTAAGGCCGATGATGCCCGGGCTATCGACGCGGCGACGAAGGCGTTGACTGCGCTTTCGGATGATCTGCGCGGGAAGCTGGAGGGGATCGAGGCTGAGTCGGCGGACAGCATTCGCCTCTTCTTCCCTAATCAGGCTGTGTATTGGGGCTCGGCAGATAGGGCGGATGAGAAGGCCGAGGCGACCCGAATTGTGTTGGGACGCGAGGGAAATTGGAACGTTTCGAACCCCGCCATGCCCACCGTCAGGCAGGGCTGAAGTGGGGATGAAACCCCAGTTTAAGCTTTAAGTTGAACTTTAAGGATACGACACGCCACCAAAAATGTGCACCGCTAAATGCTTGACGGCTAGGAAGATGGACGCAACAGCAAACCGGTAAACCGCAAAGCACGAAAAATTCTTTAGGAAGGCGGACAAGCGCACATGACGAATCCTGGAAACCACCTCGCCGAGATCAAGGTGGTCGGTGTCGGCGGCGGCGGAGTAAACGCCGTCAACCGCATGATCGACGAGCAGCTGCAGGGCGTGGAGTTCATCGCCATCAACACCGATGCACAGGCTCTGATGCTGACCGATGCGGACATCAAGCTGGACATCGGCCGCGAGGAGACCCGCGGCCTGGGCGCCGGCGCTAACCCGGACGTTGGCCGCAAGTCCGCAGAGGACCACAAGGACCAGATCGAAGAGATCCTGGCTGGTGCCGACATGGTGTTCGTTACCGCAGGCGAGGGTGGCGGCACCGGCACGGGTGCAGCCCCGGTCGTGGCGAACATCGCGAAGAAGCAGAACGCCCTGACCGTCGGCGTGGTTACCCGCCCCTTCGGCTTCGAAGGCCGTCGCCGCAGCAAGCAGGCCATGGAGGGCATCGAGGCCCTGCGCGAGGTCTGCGACACGCTGATCGTTATCCCCAACGACTCGCTGTTGAAGATGTCCGAGGAACAGCTGTCCATGATGGAGGCCTTCCGCAAGGCCGATGAGGTGCTGCTCAGCGGTGTTGAGGGCATTACCAAGCTGATCACCACCCCGGGTGTGATCAACGTGGACTTCGCCGACGTGCGCTCCGTCATGACCGACGCGGGCTCCGCCCTCATGGGCATCGGCACCGCCCGCGGTGATCAGCGTGCGGTCAAGGCCACCCAGGCGGCCATTAACTCCCCGCTGCTGGAGAGCACCATGGAGGGTGCGAAGGGTGTGCTGCTTTCCTTCGCTGGCGGCTCCGACCTGGGCCTGCTGGAGGTTTCCCAGGCCGCGGATCTGGTGGAGGAGAAGGCCGACGAGGACGTCAACCTGATCTTCGGCACCATCATCGACGACCAGCTGGGCGACGAGGTCCGCGTGACGGTCATCGCCACCGGCTTCGACGATTCCCCGTCCGCGACGTCCAACAACCAGCGCTCCGGTGCGCACCACGCGCAGGAGAGCGCGGGCGCGGCTGCAGGCGCCGGCGCTGCACAGTCGACCAACCTGTTCGGCGGCCAGGAGGCCCCGCAGGCTGGCCAGAACTCCCAGTACGCAGTGCAGGGGCAGGAAGCCCCGCAGGCGGGCTCCGCGCAGGCGGGCTCCGCGCAGGCGGGCTCCGCGCAGGCCGATCCGGCCACACCGCAGGCTGGCACCCAGTCCAGCTTCGCGCAGCGCCGTGGCACCGTGCCGCAGCACGCGCAGCCGGAGCCGCAGTCCAACCAGGGCGGTGGCCTGTTCACTTCCGCTGCGCAGCAGCCGCAGAACTCCACCAACTCTGGCGTGGATCTGACTGAGGAAGAGGACGACCTGGATCTGCCGGACTTCAACTAGTCCGCCGGATACCACCTCGCCAGATGCAGCCAGATGCAGCCAGATGCCAAACTAAGGAGCTTTCTTTGAGCCACAACCAGAGCCCGAAGGTGCGGAAGGTCTTCACCGACCGCAACGGTGGGATCTCTACGGGCGCCTACGCCTCGTTCAACCTGGGCGATCACGTGGGCGATGACCCGGCGGCTGTGGCTCACAACCGCCAGCGTCTGGCGGATGTGCTGGGCCTGGACGTGGGGCGCCTGGTGTTTATGGAGCAGATCCACTCGCCGAACGTCACGGAGGTCACCGCCGACCACCTTGTCGCTTCTGCGCCCGCTGAGGCTCCTGCGTCGCCCGTCATCGAGGCTACTGACGCCCTCATTACCACCCTGCGAGGTACTGCGCTGATCGTCCTCACCGCTGACTGCGTTCCGGTTTTGCTGTCCGATGAGGACGCGGGCGTGATCGCTGCGGTTCACGCTGGGCGAATGGGAGCCCGCAACGGAATCCTGCGTCGCGCCATTGCCCGCATGGAAGACCTGGGAGCTGTGCCCAGCAACATTCACGCGCTGCTCGGCGCCGCTGCCAGCGGGGAGAACTACGAAGTGCCACAGGCTATGGCCGCGGATGTGGAGTCCAAGCTTCCCGGCTCGGCAACCACCACCGCCCAGGGCACCCATGGGTTGGACATTCGTGCTGGTCTGACCCGCCAACTGCTCTCGCTCGGAGTGCGCAGCATTGATGCGGACCCGCGCTGCACAATCGACCCGGAGCACGCCGATCGCTTCTTCTCCTACCGCCGAGAGGGGACGACTGGCCGTCAGGCGGGCGTAGTGTGGATGCCATGACGGAGCAGAAGAGCGTGAACAGCGAAAACCAGGTGGCCGATGACCTTCCCGGTGGCTCGGCGAACCTGAGCCCCCGGGCGCAGGAGATCGCCGAGAACCTGGCGCGCGTCAGGCGCCGCATTGCGGTGGCCGGGGGAGCGGACCTGCTGCCCATCACCAAGTTCCACCCTGCTGAGGACGTGAAGCTGCTGACGCAACTGGGCGTCACCGCCGTCGGCGAGAACCGCGAACAGGAAGCGCGCGATAAGCACGCACAGCTGGCAGATACAGGTCTGCAGTTCCACATGGTGGGGCAGGTACAGACGAAGAAGGCGAACTCCGTTGCGCGGTGGGCAGCCGCCGTGCACACCGTGGATTCGCTGAAGCTGCTGAATGCGCTGGATCGCGGCGCGGGCCTGGCTTTGGAGCGCGGCGATCGAAGCGAGCGCCTGCCGGTGCTCCTGCAATTCAGCGCCGACGGTGATCCGCAGCGCGGCGGGGCAGTGGAGGCGGACATCGACGAACTGGCCGATGCCGTGGCCGCGGCCGAGAACCTCGAGCTGCGCGGGCTGATGACGGTACCGCCGCTGGACGCCGATCCGGCAGCCGTTTTTGCCCGGGGTCGGCAGCTCGTCGAGCGCATCACAGACCGCGTGACGGGCGCTCCCGTGTACTCCGCTGGAATGAGCGGCGACCTGGAGATTGCCATCGCGGAAGGCTCCACGCTGGTGCGTGTCGGTACGGATATAATGGGCGCGCGACCAGTACTTTAAACCACATAGCTGCATGCAGTCCTTAACAAGCTAAGAGATTCAACCAACGGAAGGTTCCTACAGAGCAATGTCAGAAAACTTCATGGACAAGACCAAGCGGTTCTTCGGTTTTGATTCCGTGGAAACCTACAACACGGATTACTACAGCGACGGCTACGGCTCTCGCGAGCGCGACCGTGCTGATCGCGCAGACCGTGTTGAGCGTGATGCCCACGAACCTTCCTACCGTTCCCGTTCTGAGCGTGACTTTGGCGACCGCGCCGAGCGCGGCGGCCGTTATGGCCGTTCCGAGTACGCTGACCGCGTAGAGCGGGGCGACCGCGAGGATCGCTACTCTTCCCGCGGCGGAAGCCACTATTCCTCCTCCTACGCGGAGGCTCCGGCGGAGGAGAAGGATCCTTCGGCCTTCGTGTCCTTTACCTTGAGCTCCTACACCCAGGCCGGCGAGCTGGTGGATAACCTCAAGGCTCGCGAGGTTGTCGTGTTCTCCCTCAGCGGAATGGAAAAGGGCGAGGCAAAGCGAGTACTGGACTTCGCCGCTGGCCTGAGCCGCGGCCTGGATGCACAGCTGAAGAAGCTTAAGGGTGTGCGTAACTTCATTCTGCTGCCGAAGGGCGTAACCCTGGCGCAGGATCAGCTGGATGCCATCGCGGAGACTATCTAGTCTGCGCGCCAGCCGTTTTAGAAGTCTTTAACCCCTAAAAGGTCGTTAACCAATAGAGAGCTCTTAAGTGAACGAAATCCTGCTTCTGTTGATGTGGCTGATTCGCTTCTACATTCTGATTCTGATCTTGCGCATCATTATCGAAATGATTCAGTCCTTTTCCCGCAACTGGCGCCCGCAGCGCTGGTTCAGCATTGTGGCCGAGCCGCTGTTTGTGGTTACAGATCCCCCGGTGAAGGCGCTAAGGAAGTTGATTCCGCCGGTGCAGCTCGGTGGCGTGGGGCTGGATGTTTCCGTACTGGTTTTGTTCTTCGGACTGCAGTTGCTGAGCATGCTCTTGGGGGCATTCATTCGCTAATACGGGGGAGAGTGCAGCGACCGTACAGCGACGGTATGGTGCCGATACAAAGCCGGTGCAGTGCGGGGTGCAGCGACGTTACAGCTAAAAGATTGTGGGGGGATTTTCGGCTACAAAGTTCGCTAGAAGTTCACTAGCGAGGCCGATATCAGCGCATCCTTAAAGCTATAAAACTAAGGGGGTGGATGCCGGGGGGAGACGAATGAAACGGATATTCAGCAAGCTGTTGTGAATATCCGTTCACGGGGCTAAGATTAGAGAGATCTTCGCGGTAAGTGAGTGAGGCTGCGGAGATGTCGTGTGTAGTGACGAAAGCCGCTGCCGGTCGAGAATGTGGGTCTTGGCCGGTGGCGGTTTTCTCATTCCCTTCACCTGTTACATCGTCAGCGCGTTTCTGGCGTTACGTGTTCAAGCTAGAAAGTTGGAAAACTTTCGTATGGGGGGTGAAACCAGGGGGTGAGGCTCAGTCTGTGGTGTTGATGTGGCTGCAGTAAATTATTGTTGAGGCTGAGCTATACGGTGTTATGCCGCGCTAAGCGGCTAATCTCGATCTAAAGTTGAGACTGAACCAGCTTATGCTGGTATGCTTTGTAGCTGTTTCATAAACCATCAATAGTTCATTACTGTTGCGAACGCCTTCGAGCACTTTGAGGCAATCCGAAAGGGAAAGGGACAACCTATGCCACTCACTCCGGCTGATGTGCACAACGTAGCTTTTAGCAAGCCGCCGATCGGCAAGCGTGGTTACAACGAGGACGAGGTCGACCAGTTCCTGGATCTCGTGGAGGACACTCTTGCGGAACTGCAGGACGAGAACTCCGACCTCAAGCTGAAGGTCGAGCAGCTGGAGTCCGGCTCTGCGAAGGGCGCTGGTGCTGCTGGCGCCGGTGCGGCAGGCGCTGCTGGCGCTTCCCAGGTTGACGAGGCCGCACTGCGTCGCCAGATCGAGTCCGACCTGCGTGGCCAGTTCGAGTCCGAGTACTCCGCGAAGCTGGAGCAGGCTCGCAAGGACGCCCGCGCTGAGGTTCAGGCACAGCAGGGCAAGGCGCAGCCGCAGGCCGCTCCCCAGGCGAACGTCGCCGAGATCGAGAAGAAGGTCAAGGCTGACTACGAGGCCAAGCTGAAGGCAGCCGAGGATCGCGCTGCTAAGGCTGAGAAGGCCGCTGAGGATGCCAAGAAGCAGGCTCCGGCCCAGGCTTCCGCAGCTGCTGCCGCTCCGGCCGCCTCCGGCGACGGCAAGTCCGGCGTCGCAACCGCCGAGACCCACATGCAGGCAGCCCGCGTGCTGTCCCTGGCGCAGGAGATGGCCGACCGCCTGACCGGCGATGCGAAGGCAGAGTCCAACACCATGCTGGAAGAGGCTCGCGCCACCGCGAAGAAGACCATCGACGACGCCGACAGCAGCTCCAAGAACACCCTGGCGGACGCACAGAAGCGCTCCGAGGCTCAGCTGGCAGATGCGAAAACCCGCTCCGAGAAGATGCTGGCAGACGCGGAGGAGAAGTCCAACGCACAGCTGGCAGACGCAAAGCAGAAGTCCGAGGTCATGATCTCCGACGCTACTGCTCAGTCCCAGGCACAGATCCGCTCCGCACAGGAGAAGGCAAACGCCCTGCAGGAGGACGCAGAGCGCAAGCACACCGAGATCATGAACACGGTCAAGAAGCAGCAGACCACCCTCGAGGCACGCATCGAGGAGCTGCGCACCTACGAGCGCGAGTACCGTACCCGCCTGAAGACCTTCCTGGAGTCTCAGCTGGAAGAGCTGAACAGCCGCGGCACCGCCGCTCCGGCGGGCTCCATCGAGGTCGAGGGCGAAGACAACTAATAGCGCCAGCGCCTTAGTAACGGCCCAGTACCGACCGCCAGGAGGAAACAGTAACGATGCTCGCTGCAGCGATCCTCCTGGCGGTTCTCGGCTTTGCGGCCCTTGTCGTTAGCCTCGCGGTCGGATCCACCACCTGGGCCTGGATCTGCGTGACCGTAGCCCTGATCGGCGTGGCATTGTTTGTCTACGACCTGATCCGCCATCGCAAGCGCTAAAGGTTCGCTAAGGGCTAAGGCTCTGTTCCCGCACACGGCAGTGTAAGGTGGGAGCCGTAACTGAATATCCTTCAAAAGTACGCATTGATCCGGCTATCACCGGGGAGCGTTCCTGGAAGAACGGTGTCCGCACTCCACACGCGAAGGCTGGGGCGGGCACTTATTAGACCCAGGCGGAGTCGCGGCACGTCATCGCCGTAAGAGACGAAGAGGGCGTATCATGAATTACGCCAATCAGGGTGGTACCGCGCAAGGCTTTTTAGCCGATGCGTCCCTGTTTTTTTAGCGAGAACGTCGCCGACAGTGAAACTGTGGGCGTCACTAAAAAGAGCGAAGAAACAGGTAGCACACCATGAGCGAAGCAACCCCAGCAGGCGGCGCCTACCCGCGCGTCGATATGTCCAACGGCGGTTCGACCGCCTTCCCCGCACTCGAAGAGAACGTGCTGAAGTACTGGGAGAAGGACGGCACCTTCAACGAATCCGTCTCTTCCCGCGAGGGCAACGAGGAATATGTCTTTTATGACGGCCCGCCCTTCGCCAACGGCCTGCCGCACTACGGCCACCTGCTGACGGGCTACGTCAAGGACATCGTCCCGCGCTATCAGACCATGCAGGGCAAGAAGGTCGCCCGCGTCTTCGGCTGGGACTGCCACGGCCTGCCCGCCGAGCTGGAGGCGGAGAAGCAGCTGGGTATCAAGGACCGCGCCGGCATCGAAGAGATGGGCATGCGCTCCTTCAACGAGTACTGCGCGACCTCGGTGCTGCGCTACACGGACGAGTGGAAGGAATACGTCACCCGCCAGGCGCGCTGGGTGGACTTCGACAACGGCTACAAGACGATGGACCCGGGCTTCATGGAGTCCGTCATGTGGGCCTTCAAGACTCTCTACGACAAGGGCCTGATCTACCAGGGCTTCCGCGTTCTCCCGTACTCCTGGGCGGAGCACACACCGCTGTCCAACCAGGAGACCCGCCTGGATGATTCCTACAAGATGCGCCAGGACCCGACCATCACGGTGACCTTCCCGATCACCGGCGCGACCGAGGGCACGGCCTCTGTGAAGACCCTGGCCGAGCACCCGGAGCTCGCCGATGCCGCGTTCATCGGCTGGACGACCACCCCGTGGACCACGCCGGCGAACCTCGCTCTGGCCGTTAACCCCGAGGTGACCTACGCCGCGGTGCGGATTGGGGATGACGCCGCCGGTGCCGACGGCGCGGAGGGCATGCACGGCAAGACCGTGGTGCTGGCCGACGACCTGCGCGGGGCATATGCCAAGGAGCTCGGCGAGAAGGCCGAGGTTCTGGCAACCTTTACGGGTGCTGAGCTGGAGGGAATGACCTACGAGCCGCTGTTCGGGTACTTCGCCGAGCGTGCGGGCGAGAAGTCCGGCGCCGGCGAGGGAAGCGAGGGCGGCGAAGGCAGCCAGTTTAAGCCGGGAGCTTTCCGCGTGCTGTGCGCCGACTACGTCACCACCGCCGACGGTACCGGCGTGGTTCACCAGGCTCCGGCTTTCGGTGAGGACGATATGTTCACCTGCGAGGCAGCGGGCATCGACCTGGAGATCCCGGTGGACATGGACGGCAAGTTCACCTCCTTGGCTCCCGACTACCAGGGTCAGCTGGTCTTCGATGCAAACAAGGCGATCATCAAGGATCTGAAGGCCGCTGGCCGCGTGCTGCGCCACCAGACGATTGAACACTCCTACCCGCACTCCTGGCGCTCCGGCGAGCCTCTGATCTACATGGCTCTGCCGTCCTGGTTCGTGGCCGTGACGAAGTTCCGCGACCGCATGGTGGAGCTGAATCACGAGCAGATCGAGTGGATGCCCTCCCACATCCGCGACGGGCAGTTCGGCAAGTGGCTGGAGGGCGCGCGCGACTGGAACATCTCGCGCAACCGCTACTGGGGCGCGCCGATCCCGGTGTGGGTCTCCGACTCCGAGGAGTACCCGCGCATGGATGTCTACGGCTCCCTGGAGGAGCTGGAGCGCGACTTCGGCCGCAAGCCGGCTTCGCTGCACCGTCCGGACATTGATGAGCTCACCCGCCCGAACCCGGACGACCCGACGGGCAAGTCCACCATGCGCCGCGTGCCGGAGGTGCTGGACTGCTGGTTCGAGTCGGGCTCCATGCCGTTTGCGCAGAAGCACTACCCGTTCGAGAACAAGGAGTGGTTCGATACTCACTCCCCGGCGGACTTCATCGTGGAGTACTCCGGCCAGACCCGTGGCTGGTTCTACACCATGCACGTTCTGTCCACCGCGCTGTTCGACCGCCCGGCTTTCAAGAAGGTCGTGGCCCACGGCATCGTGCTGGGCGATGACGGCCTGAAGATGAGTAAGTCCAAGGGCAACTACCCGAACGTCAACGAGGTCTTCGACCGCGACGGCTCCGACGCCATGCGTTGGTTCCTGATGAGCTCGCCGATCCTGCGCGGCGGTAACTTGATCGTCACCGAGCAGGGCATCCGCGAGGGTGTGCGCCAGGCGATGCTGCCCATGTGGAATGCGTACTCCTTCCTGCGCCTCTATGCCTCCCAGCCGGCGCAGTACGATACGTCCTCCACTAACGTGCTGGACCGCTACATCCTGGCGAAGCTGCGCGACACGGTGCAGGGCGTCTCCGATGCGCTGGACAACACGGACATCGCCACCGCTTGTGACGAGATTCGCTGGTTCTGTGACGCTCTGACCAACTGGTACGTCCGCCGTTCTCGCGACCGCTTCTGGGCGGGCGACGCCGTCCACCCCGAGGCTTTCAACACCCTGTACACCGTGCTGGAGACCCTGTGCCGTGCGGCAGCTCCGCTGCTGCCGATGACCACCGAGGTGATCTGGCGCGGCCTGACCGGCGAGCGCTCCGTGCACCTGGCGGACTTCCCGAAGGCCGAGGATCTACCCGCCGACGCGGAGCTGGTGGAGGCCATGGATGCCGTGCGCGCCGTCAGCTCCGCGACGAGCTCCCTGCGCAAGGCACACAAGCTGCGCAACCGCCTGCCGCTGCCGAAGCTAACCGTCGCACTGCCGAACGCCAGCGCGCTGGAGGACTTCACGAAGATCATCGCCGACGAGGTGAACGTCAAGCAGGTCGAGTTGACCGAGGACGTCGCCCAGGTCGGCGGCTTCGAGGTCGTGGTGAATGCCCGCGTGGCAGGGCCGCGTCTGGGCAAGGACGTCCAGCGCGTCATCAAGGCCGTGAAGTCCGGCAACTACACCGTCGACGACGCGGGCGTGGTTACCGCCGACGGCATCGAGCTGCAGGATGGCGAGTTCACCCGCAAGCTCGTGGCCGCCGAGCCGGAGCACACGGCAGAGGTCTCCGGCCAGGATGGCCTGGTGGTGCTG
Source organism: Corynebacterium evansiae (assembly GCF_027570065.1). Lineage (NCBI taxonomy): Bacteria > Bacillati > Actinomycetota > Actinomycetes > Mycobacteriales > Corynebacteriaceae > Corynebacterium > Corynebacterium evansiae. Next base: position 74,115 of record NZ_JAKMUT010000006.1, read on the forward strand.
GACACCCAGACCACCCCGGAGCTGGAGGCCGAGGGCTGGGCCGCCGACCGCGTGCGCGGCCTGCAGGAGGCCCGCAAGGCCGCCGACCTGCAGATCAGCGACCGGATCCACCTGACCCTTTCCGTGCCTGCAGACAAGGAAGAGTGGGCGCGCACCCACGCGGATGCGATCGCCAAGGAAGTGCTGGCCACGGACGTGAAGGTTGTCGTCGGCGAGCAGCTCAGCCACGACGTCGCCGACGGCTGCTCGGCTGACATCGCGGTGGCGTCCTAAAAAAGACCCGCAGGGTAAGCGCATGCGCTGGGTGGCTCACATCGACATGGATGCGTTCTTCGCTTCCGTCGAGCAGCTCACCCGGCCGACCCTGCGCGATAGGCCGGTGCTGGTTGGCGGCCTGGGTGGCCGTGGGGTGGTCGCCGGTGCTTCCTACGAGGCCCGGGCCTTCGGTGCGCGCTCGGCGATGCCGATGGGGCAGGCCGTGCGCCTGTGCAACAACCGCACCGTGGTGGTCCGGCCGCGCAAGGAGGTTTACGCGGCCGCCTCCCGCCGCATCTTCCAGGTCATCCGCGCCCACGCGGGCGTGGTGGAACAGCTATCCGTGGACGAGGGCTTCGCCGAGCCGCAGGGGCTGGAAAGCACCGAGGAGGCCCGCGCCTGGGCCGAGAACCTGCAGGCCAGGGTAGAGGAGGAGACCGGCCTGCCCGCTTCCGTCGGCATGGCCGCTACCAAGCTGGACGCGAAGATGGCCAGCGACCTGGCCAAGCCCCACGGAGTGTTCGTCGTGCCGCCCGAGGCACGCATGGAGGTCTTTGCCGACCGTCCCGTCGGCGACGTGTGGGGGATCGGCAAGGTCGCACAGGGCAAGCTGCACACCATGGGGATCGACACGATCGGCCAGTTCGTTGCCGCCGACACCACGGACGTGCGTGGTGCCCTGGGCTCGGTTGGGGTGGAGGTGCAGCGCATGGCTGCCGGCGACGACCCGCGGCCTGTTGCTCCCCGCGCGCCCGCCAAGCAGGTCAGTGCGGAAAGGACTTTGCAGGTGGACGCGCGCACCACCGCCGAGGCCATGCGCGTGCTGCACGAGACTGCCCTGGCCATGCACCGCCGCCTGCTGAAAGACGGCCGCGCCGCCCGCACCGTGACGGTCAAGACGCGCACCACCGACTTTCAGCTGCACACGAAGTCCGCCGGGCTGCCCGCGCCGACGGAGGACTTCGACAAGATCTTCGCCCTCGCTCAGCGCCTGATGCCACGTCCCGAGCAGGCCGGTGCCTTTCGCCTGGTCGGGGTGAGCGTGTCCGGGCTGGTGGCCGACCGCCAGGAGCTGCTGTTCCCCGAGCTCGACGGCCCGCCGGTGCCCATCGCCACCCCCGAAACCGATGCGGGGTTTGGTTCTTTGGTTGATGACGCCACCACGGCCCGCCCCGTGTGGCACGCCACCCAGGATGTATCGCACGTGGAGTTCGGGCACGGGTGGGTGCAGGGAGCCGGCAACGGGGTGGTCAGCGTGCGTTTCGAGACCGCCGCGACCGGCCCGGGGAAGACCCGCACCTTCCGCATTGACGACGAAGACCTAAGCCCTGCCAACCCGCTGGACAGTCTGGCCTGGGATCTCGACGGGTTGGCGGAGGACTAGAAACTGAGAGGGGACTAGCGAGCGCGGGCGAGTTCGTAGAGCAACTCGATGCGTGCCTGGCTGGGACGCATTGCCCCGCCGCTACGGAAACCGGCGCGGGCCAGTTGAGCACCGCCGCCCGTACCTCCGTAGACGAAGGAAACCCCGCCGGTTGGCACCCGGCTGCACACTACGACCGGCAGCTCCGTGTAGCGCTCCGCGCGCCAGGCCTCCAATTCCTCGGCGACAGCCGTGGGAATGTTGCCGGAGCCCATGGCGGCCAGCACCAGGCCGTCCACGGCACCTACCTTGGCGCCAACCTTTGTGCCCTGCTCCCGCTTGTCCTGCTCTCGCAGCGCCCGAATGAGTTGCCCGTCATCGCCCGCAAAGGTGCCGATGATGGGCACGTTTACCCCCGCTACCTGGAGCGGAGGGAGGGGGGTGCCATCCGTTTCGGGGGACTCGCCATCGTGTTTCCCGGAGTCAATCAGTGCATTGCGGAAGGCTGTTTCGGCGGTGGTGTGGGCCTTGTAAGCCCCGCGGGCGGGCAGGATGGCATCCCCGAAAACTAGGTGAACCCCCGCAGAAAGCTCCCCCGATGCAAGCGCGGCGAACGCGCGGGAAAGGTTGGCCGGGCCGTCCGGTGCGGCGTCATCACCCGGGCGCTGGGCGCCCGTAAACACAACAGGGCAGGGCAGCTCCAGGGCGCACGCGGCGGCGAGTGAGGATTCCTCCATCGTGTCGGTGCCGTGTAGTACCACGATGCCCGCCGGGGCGGGGGAGCAGAAGCGTGCGATGTGGGCGACGAGCTCGTCGATCTGGGGCAGGGTGATGGAGCTGGAGTCGATGCTCATGATGTCGTGCGGCAGGGCTTGGAAACCCTCCGGCACGCGAGCCTGATCGACGATGTCCGCGCAGGTCAGGGTTGGTACAAGGTCGCCTTCGGGGGAGTGGGTGCAACTGATGGTGCCGCCGGTGCCGAGGACGGGGATCTGCAAGTAGCTCTGCGAGGGGCTGGAAGTCATGTGACCAATGTACGTGACGGCCCGGACAGGACCATGTGCGCACGGGCGCAAATCACACGAATAACATCTGCAACAGCATGGCTTGTATAGTCGGAAACTGGTTCCCCAAAAATTTTGGGATGTGTACTCCATGTGCACAGCTGTCTACGGCAGTGTGCCACCGAGCACCATTTTCCTACTCGGTTAATTGCACACGATCATTAGCATCACATTGTCCAACCATCGAAGGAGCATTCTCGTGCGTTCTACCCAGCGCCACTCTCGCAGCACCAAGATCTTTACTCGCGCAACGGCAGTCTCCGCCGTCCTGGCTGCTGGCCTGACTTTGTCGGCCTGCGGCAACGACGACGATTCCTCCGACAAGTCCTCCTCTTCTTCTGCCACCACCGCCGCTGAATCCTCCGAGGCATCCGAGGACCAGACCCCGACGGCGGAGGAGCTGTCGGGAGTGCTGAACCGCGCCGTCGACCCGGAGATTCCGACTGAGGAAAAGGTGGACACGGTCGTAAACGGCGACCAGGCCCCGGAGCTCTTTGATGCCCTGACGAAGTCCCGCACCGAGTCCGGCGCGACCCTCGAGGTCGTCGACCCCGTGCTGCCAAGCCTGACCCCCGGCAACGTCAACGCAACCGTGAACCTGACCGTGCCCGACCAAGAGCCACACGTGGTCAGCGACGTGGAATTCGTCAGCGAGGACGGCAAGTGGAAGCTGGACCAGGGCTGGGCCTGCACCCTGGTGGAAAACGTCCTGCCGGATCAGGTACCGCCGATGTGCAAGGACCTCTAGGTCGCTTAGGTCACTGTTCTTGGGGGGGATTATTTTTCAGGGCTCCACTTCGACTTCGAGGTGGAGGTTTGCACCACGCGGACCGGGGAATCATCCTGCCCGTAGGTGACCTTCGTCTCCACGTTGATGTGGCCCCGGGTGGGCAGCACCTTGTTTAGATCCAGCGCGATCTGCCCGCTGGACTCGGTTTTGACGTCCAGCACCTTCAGATCGGTTTGCGCCAACGTAGCCACTGCCGGGCTGCGGGATACCTCCACCTTGAGCGAGACCGTCTGCCCCTCGCGCTCCAGCAGGGAATAAGTGACCTTCTGGGTCATCGAAATGTCGCCGTCCACGCGGTTGGAGACCGTCCACTTCGCGCCCACTCCGACAGGCTCGGTGGGGAAGATCAGGGGGAAGTCGTTCATCTGGTTCAGCGCGGATTCCACGCTGGCTCGGGCGGTGGCGCTGGCTTCGTCAGGGGCCGTGTAGCTGCGGGAGGTCGCGCGCCCGTCCACCTCCTGCTCGGTGGTCATCTTGAAGCCCTCGGCCGTGGCGATGTCCTCGTTCCGCTCGTCGTTGGTGCCGGTTGGCTCGCCCACGGTCACATTGGTCTGACGCCCCTTCCCGTCGGTAGTGACCTCGGCGGACAAGGGCAGGTTCATGGTGACCTCGTCGTAGTCCAGCTCGTCAACATCCGGCTGCTCGTCTTCCTTCGCCGTCTCTGAGGCGTCGGTGGCCGACGCGGTGGCGTCATCATCCTTAGCAGCACCAACAGTGTGCTGAGCGAATCCTTGGGTGGCGTGGTACGTGACCTCCTGGCTGCCCTCCTGCGAGAACCAGGCGATCGGCTCCTGGGGAGAAGCCCCGCGGCTTTGAAGCTCCACCTTGACGCCCGGCACGGCCACATCTGCCGGCTTAGCTTGTGGCTGCTCGGAGTCAGAGCATGCGACGGTCGTGAAGGCCAGACCTATGGCGCTGCAAATAGCCAGCGCGGACTTGCTAGAAATACCCACAAGTTCACAGCGTAACAGGCGGACATTAGACTGAATAGGCGTGACTTCAAAACGTGCATCTTTCGCCGCCTTGACCCTGATGTTCGGGATCATCGTCGTCGACCAGATCACTAAATGGGCGGTCGTCGAAAATCTAGAAGAGCAACGGGCCTACCCCGTCATCGGCGAGTTCTTCCGGCTTTATCTGGTGCGCAACCCCGGTGCGGCTTTCTCGATGGGGACGAACGTCACCATCATCTTCTCCATATTCCAGCTAGCCGCGTTCCTGGCCTGCATTGTTCTGGCCCTGCGCACGCGCTACATGGCCGGGACGCTACCGATCGGCCTGATCGGCGGCGGTGCGGCGGGCAACCTGCTGGATCGCATCTTTCGCGAGCCCGGGGGCATGCACGGGCACGTTGTGGACTTTCTTTCTTTCGGTAGCTTCGCGATCTTTAATGTTGCGGACGCCGCCATCACCGTCGGTGTTGTCTGCTACCTGATCTATGCGTTCTTCATTGAGCCGGCGAATCACGTGCGGGAAGAGCGGGAGGAACAGGAAGAACAGGAGGACGCCAGCGAGGAGGTGATCCGATGACCCGCGAGAACCGAGTGATGCCCGTGCCGGACGGACTGGCCGGCATGCGGGTGGATTCAGGCTTATCCAAGCTGCTGGGGCTCAGCCGCACCGCCGTGGCGGAGCTGGCGGCCGATGGCGACATCCTGCAGGATCAGGCGCCGGTGGGGAAGTCCGACCGCTTGGTTGCCGGCGCGTGGCTGGACGTAACCCTGCCCGCCCCGCCGCGGGACCTGGCCGCAGAACCCGCCCGCCACGTGGAGGGCATGGACATCCTCTACTCCGACGAGGACGTGATCGTGGTGGACAAGCCCGTCGGCGTGGCCGCGCACCCCACCGTCGGCTGGGAGGGCCCCACCGTGACCTCCGGCCTGGCCGCCGCGGGCTTCCGCATCTCCACTTCCGGCCCACCGGAGCGCAAGGGGATCGTGCAGCGCCTGGACGTCGGCACCTCCGGGGTGATGATCGTCGCCGCCAGCGAGCGCGCCTACACCGTGCTGAAGAATGCCTTCCGCGACCGGGAGGTTTCCAAGACCTATCACGCGCTGGTTCAGGGGCATCCGGACCCGACCTCCGGCACTATCGACGCGCCGATCGGCCGCCACCCGTCCGCGGGTTGGCGCTTCAGCGTGCGTGAAGACGGCAAACATGCCATCACCCACTACGACACCTTGGAGGCGCACCGCCAGGCCAGCCTGCTGGAAGTAAAGCTGGAGACGGGCCGGACCCACCAGATCCGCGTGCATTTCTCTGCACTGCACCACCCGCTGTGTGGAGACCCGATGTACGGCAGCGATCCGAAGCTGGCGGAGAAGCTGGAGCTCACCCGCCAGTGGCTGCACGCCGTGGAGCTGGGCTTTCCGCACCCGGATGGCTCGTGGAAGACCGTCCGCTCGCCGTACCCGGAGGACCTGCAGCTGGCCCTCGACAGGCTGCGGGATGCCAACGGCATTGCCGCGCCGGGTTCCGGTGAAGAGGCACGCCCGTGAGCCAGGAGCAGCAGTATCGGGGGCGCAGCCCCCAGCAGTTGAAGGCGAATAAGAAGCGGCAGCGCCAGCTGGACTGGGAAGATACGCGCCGGCCTGCCTGGGTGGCCTGGCTTTCCGGGCTGTGCCTGATTGCGATGGGGCTGGGCGTCATCGCCATGAGCACCTCGGACCTGACCTCGAAACCGCCGAACATCAACGGCGACCAGCTCGGCCCCTTCGACGGCACCCCGGCGCAGTACCGGGAGCATGCACGCGAGCAGCTAGATCAGATGACCGGGGACGAACCCCGCTGGGCGCTGGTTTCCCCCGACCCGGAGCACCCTTGGGACTCTAAGGGGGTGATCGACCTGGTGCAGGGGCTCGATATGCGTGTGAGTACCCTTTACTTCGGAGCGACTGCGCAGGCCGTTCTGCCCGAGCCGGCGGTGGGCCGTACCCGCGCGGATGTAATTAATCAGACGGTGGGGCGGATGGCCCGCGGTGCGCAGACCGAGCCGGACAAACTCCGGATCGACGGTGTGCTGGTCCATGCCACGCCCGAGCAGCTCCGCGAGCTCGCACAGCGCGCCTACGCCGTGGAACCCGCCGACCCCGAGGCGGTCTACGGGCGTATTGGAATTCGACCGATGGGAGCTAGATAAGTGATCTGGGGCCTGCTGTCCTACCTGATGTGGGGGCTTTTCCCCGCCTTCTTCCCCCTCCTGCAGCCGGCGACGCCGATGGAGATCCTGGCGCACCGCTTTGTGTGGACGCTGGTGTTCATGCTGTTGCTGCTCGCGGCGCTGCGCGGGTACAAGCAGCTGCGGGCAATCACGGCCCGCCAGTGGTGGATAGTCTCGGCCGCCGCGGTGTTGATCAGCGTGAACTGGGGGCTTTACATCTACGCGGTGAACAACAACCACGTCGCGGACGCCGCCCTCGGATACTTTGTAAACCCGCTGGTCAGTGTTCTATTGGGAGTGATCGTACTGGGGGAGAAGCTGCGCCGCCTGCAGCTGGTCTCCGTCGGCATCGCCACCATCGCCGTGGTCGTTCTGACGGTCGCACTCGGTTCGCCGCCGATCATCTCTTTGGGGCTGGCCTTTAGCTTCGGGTTCTACGGGCTAGTGAAAAAGCAGGTTCGTTTGACGCCCATTCAGTCCCTCACCGCCGAAACTCTTGTACTGGCGCCGGTAGGGCTTATCTACCTGGGATTCCTGCAATCCCAGGGCACCAACACATTTGTGCAGCTGGGCGCGGGCCACGCAGCACTGCTGATGCTGGCGGGCGTGGTGACCGCATTGCCGCTGCTGTGCTTCGCCCGCGCCGCGCAGGAAATGTCGCTGACCAGTCTGGGCATGGTGCAGTACATCACGCCCGTGATTCAGATGCTGTGGGCGGTATTCGTGAACAACGAGCACATCGAACCCGCCCGCTGGGTCGGCTTCGTGCTGATCTGGATCGCGGTGATCGTCTTCATCGTCGACCTGGTGCGCAACCGCCCGCCGCGGGTGCGGCGGGTGAAGAAGCTGAGCTAGGCCAGCCCGAAAACGCGATCGATCATCGCGTTGCGCATCATGCCCTGCGGATCCACCTTCGCGCGGATCTCGCAGGCCCGCGCCAGATCCTCGTGCCGCTCCAGCAGATCCTCGTGGGTGAGGGTATGCAGCTTGCCCCAGTGCGGGCGGCCACCGGAGGCGGCCTTGAAGATCGGCTCGATGTGACGGAACAGCGCCTGGTGGCTGTCCTTGTTGTAGCGGTGGATGGCGATGTAGCAGGACTCGCGGCCCTTAGCCGTGGATAGCGGCACATCGTCCGCCGCCGTGGCGCGGACCTCGATGGGGAAGAGCACCTGCTCGCCGCAAGTGTTCATGGTGTGCTGGACGTCCCGCAGGATCTCGCGGGCATCGGCCAGTGGAACCGAGTACTCCATCTCGTTGAAACGCACCCGGCGGGCGCTGACGAACACGTCGTGGGCCACATTGGAGTACTCCCGCTGCGCCAGCGTTTTCGCGCTCAGCTTGGCGAAAGGCCGGCTGAGGGAGGGGAAGTGGTGAGCCAGATCGTTCATCACCCGGTAGGCACCGTTGTTCAGCAGCTCGTCGTCCAGCACCTCCTTCCATCGGGGGATGGGGTTGGTGGGAGTGTTGCCCGGCAGGCGGGTGTTCGTCTTCACGTGGGCTACGTCGGTGCCGGGGAACCAGTAGAACTCCAGGTGATCCTTGCCGCGCACCCGTTCGGCGAAGTTTTCCACCACATCGTCGTTCGGCTCTGCGCGCTCCACTGCGTGGAGGACGAAGGTATCCACCACGTCCAACTCCACCTCGGTGATGATGCCGTAGGCGCCCAGGGAAACGCGCGCGATGTCGTACAGCTCGCCGGCGATGCCGTCTGCGCCTGGATAGCACTCGTGCGCCTGGCCGTCCGGGGTGATGATGCGGAAGGCGCGCAGCATACCGGCGAAGCCGGTGAAGCCCAGCCCCGTGCCGTGGGTGCTAGTGCCGATCGCGCCTGCCAGCGACTGCGGATCCACGTCGCCCTGGTTGGCCAGCGCCACGCCCAGGGGAGCCAGGATGCCCGGCACGTCCCGCAGCCGGGTGCCCGCGCGCAGGCGGGCGGTCATCCTCTCCGGGTCGAAGCGGATCAGCCCGGCCAGATTGTCCAAGCTCACCTGGATGCCCTCCGTGGCCGCCACGGAGGTGAAGGAATGGCCAGCGCCGATGGGCTTGACCCTCTCGCCGGACGCAGCGGCCCGCTGAATAATCTGGATCAGCTCGGCCTCGTCGCGCGGGGCGACCTGCTTGCGCGGCTGGGCGGTGGAGACACCGGACCAGTTCACCCAGCGAGAGTTGTATGCGGGCTTGCGGTTCTTAGTGGTGGTGCTCATTAGACAAAACTCTTTCCTTCGCCGCGGTAAGTGGGCCACTCCGCGATGATTTCGCCAGCCGAGACGACCAGCACGGTATCGATGTATTCAGTTGCTTCGCCGGCCTTCGCGTGGCGCATCCAGACGTGGTCGCCGAGGCGGAGATTGCGCGCGGCAGGGCCGGTCAGGGGAGTCTGCACCTCACCCGGGCCTTCCAGGGGTGCCATCTTCAGATCGCGGGGCCAGTCGACGACCGGCAGTCGGTCCTTGCCAGCCGGGCCGGAGGCGATGCGGCCGCCACCGGCCACCGTCACCGTGTCCTCCGCGGGACGGCGCACGACCGGCACGACGAACCACTCCGCCGGGGTGGGCTGGAACTGCCGATAGTGGTCAAACAAGGCCGGGCCGATGATGCCGGAGCCCGCACCGATCTCGGTGACCGCGGCCTCCGCGCTGGTGGTTTCGATGGAGCCGGTGCCGCCGCCGTTGACGAACTCCAAAGGGGGCAGGCCCGCTACCCGCAGTTCCTCTTCGACGGCGGCGACGATCTTTGCGCGGCGGCCGGCCAGCTCGCGGACGGACAGCGCCTTCATCGCCGCGATCGCCGGGGAAGTGTCGGTGGTGCCCGCCACCTGGCCCTCGTAAGCCATCAAACCGACCAGGCGGAAGCCTTCGCGCTGACGGACCTGCCGGGCGATCTCACGCACCTCGTCAGCCGTGTGCAGGGGGGAACGCAGGGCTCCGATGTGAACGGGGCCGGCGCGCAGTGCGGCGTCGATATCAATACAGACCCGTACCTCACCACGCTCATGGGGCGGCACCACGGCGTCAATAAGATCCAGGTGAGCGACCGAATCCACCATGAGGGTCACGCACTCCATGGCGCGCGCATCGTGGATCAGGCGGTGCAGGGCTTCGCGGTGGGCGGAGGGGTAGGCGACGAGGATGTCATCGCTGACCTGCTCTTCACACAGCCACAGGGCTTCGTTGAGGTTATAAGCCAAGATGCCGTGGTAGCCGGGGAGGGTGAGGACCTCCGAGATCAGCGAGCGGATGCGGAGCGACTTACTGGCCACTCGGATCGGGGTACCGCGTGAACGGTGCGCCATGTCTTGGGCGTTGGCTCTGGCGGCATCCAGATCCAACACCGCGAAGGGTGCGTCCAGGTGCGCCACTGCGAGGCGAATATCTTTCTTCATGAAAAATAACTGTATAGCGATAAGGAATCGCATGTGCCGAAAAATGCGATTTTTGCGACGCGCTATGATGGCCAATCATGAGCGGTTCCTCCTTTGTCCACCTGCATAACCACACCGAGTACTCCATGCTCGACGGCATGGCCAAGGTCGACCTCCTGGCCAAAGAGGTGGTGCGGCAGGGGATGCCCGCCGTCGGAATGACCGACCACGGAAACATGTACGGCGCGGACGCCTTCTACCGTGCGATGACCGACGCCGGGGTGAAACCCATCATCGGCATCGAGGCCTACATCGCCCCGGAATCCCGCTTTAACCAGCAGCGCGTGCGCTGGGGCAAGCCGGAGCAGAAGTCGGACGACGTGTCGGCCTCCGGCGCATACCTGCACCAGACGATGATCGCGGAGAACGCGACGGGTCTGCGCAACCTGTTCTACCTGTCCTCCATGGCCAGCTACGAAGGCCAGCTGGGCAAGTGGCCCCGCATGGATGCAGAGCTGATCGCCCAGCACTCCGAGGGCATCATCGCCACCACCGGCTGCCCCTCTGGCGACGTGCAGACCCGCCTGCGCCTGGGGCAGTTCGACAAGGCCCTCGAGGCCGCTGGAATGTGGCAGGACATCTACGGCAAGGACAACTTCTTCCTGGAGCTGATGGACCACGGCCTAGAGATCGAAAAGCGGGTGCGCGACGACCTGCTGGAGATCGGCCGCCGGCTGGAGCTGCCGCCGCTGGTGACCAATGACTGCCACTACGTGCTGGAGCAGCAGGCCCCGGCGCACGAGGTGATGCTGTGCGTGCAGACTGGCTCCACGCTGGACGAGCCGACCCTGGACCAGGGCGGTAAGCGCTTCGCGTTCTCCGGCACCGGCTACTACGTGCGTAGCGCCGAAGACATCCGCGCGCAGTGGGATAAGGAAGTGCCGAAGGGCTGCGACAACACCCTGTGGGTGGCCGAGCGCGTGCAGGACTACTCCGAGATCTGGGAGGAGCACCCGCACGACCGCATGCCGATCGCCGACGTGCCGGAAGGTCACACGCCGACGACCTGGCTGACCCACGAGGTGATGAAGGGCCTGGAGGAGCGCTTCCCGGGCAAGGAGGTGCCCGCCGAGTACATCGACCGCGTGAAGTACGAGATCAGCGTGATCGACATGAAGGGCTACCCGTCCTACTTCCTGATCGTCGCCGAGCTGATTAAGTACGCTCGCTCCGTTGGCATCCGCGTCGGGCCCGGCCGTGGTTCGGCCGCCGGCGCGCTGGTCGCCTACGCCCTGACGATCACGAACATCGACCCGATGGAACACGGTCTGCTGTTCGAGCGCTTCCTGAACCCCGAGCGCCCGTCCGCCCCCGATATCGATATCGACTTCGACGATCGCCGCCGCGGCGAGATGATCCGTTACGCCTCCGACCGCTGGGGCGAGGACAAGATCGCCCAGGTGATCACCTTCGGCACGGTGAAGACGAAGCAGGCCATTAAGGACTCCGCGCGCGCCCACTACGGCCAGGCGGGCTTCCAGATGGCCGACCGGATCACCAAGGCCCTACCGCCGGCGATCATGGCCAAGGACATTCCGCTCCACGGCATCACCGACCCCGAGCACGAGCGTTACCCCGAGGCCGCCGAGGTTCGCCAGCTGATCGAAACCGACCCTGACGTGGCGAAGATCTACAAGGACGCACTCGGCTTGGAAGGCGTGATCCGCCAAGCCGGTGTGCACGCCTGTGCCGTGATTATGTCCAGCGTGCCGCTGCTGGACTGCATCCCCATGTGGAAGCGCAAGCAGGACGGCGCGCTGATCACCGGCTGGCCGTACCCCGCTTGTGAGGCCATCGGGTTGCTGAAGATGGACTTCCTGGGCCTGCGAAACCTTACGGTTATTGGTGACGCCCTCGAAAACATCAAGACCAACCGCGACTTCGAGCTGGACCTGGAAAACCTCGACACGGTGGATGACCCCACCTACGAGCTGCTGGCGCGCGGCGAGACGCTGGGCGTGTTCCAGCTGGACTCCGCGGGCATGCAGAAGCTGCTGAAGCGCATGAAGCCCACGGGCTTCAACGACATCGTGGCCGCGCTGGCGCTGTACCGTCCGGGCCCCATGGGTGTGGACGCACACTGGGAGTACGCCGACCGCAAGAACGGCCGCAAGCCGATTGTGCCGATCCACCCGGAGTTGGAAGAGGCGCTGCACGAGATCCTCGAGGAAACCTACGGCCTGATCGTGTACCAGGAGCAGATCATGAAGATCTCCCAGAAGGTCGCGAACTACACCGCCGGCCAGGCCGATGGCTTCCGTAAGGCAATGGGTAAGAAGAAGCCGGAGGTGCTGGAAAAGGAGTTCGTCACCTTCGAATCCGGCATGAAGGCCAACGGCTACTCCGCCGATGCCATCAAGACGCTGTGGGATACGATCCTGCCGTTCGCCGGCTACGCCTTCAACAAGTCCCACGCCGCAGGCTACGGTCTGGTTTCCTTCTGGACCGCGTACCTGAAGGCCAACTATGCGCCGGAGTACATGGCCGCGCTGCTGACCTCCGTGGCGGATAAGAAGGACAAGTCCGCGATCTACCTGGCAGACTGCCGCCACCTGGGCATTCGGGTGCTGTCGCCGGATGTCAACGATTCGCGCTACACTTTCCAGTCCGTCGGCGAGGACATCCGCTTCGGCCTGGGCGCGGTGCGCAACGTGGGCGAGGATGTGGTGAATTCCATCATCGCCTCCCGCGAGGAAAAGGGTGCGTTCACCGACTTCTCCGACTACCTGGACAAGATCGACCTGGTAGCGGCGAATAAGCGCGTCACCGAGTCTCTGATTAAGGCCGGAGCATTCGACTCGCTGGGCCACCCGCGCAAGGGCATGGTGCTGGTCCACGAGGACGCGGTGGATGCCGTCACCGCCACCAAGAAGGCCGCTGCGAAGGGCCAGTTCGACCTCTTTGCAGGCCTGGGCGGCGACGATGGCGCGGGCGATGTCTTCCGCGTGGAGGTTCCCGACCAAGAGTGGGAGCGCAAGCACCAGCTGGCCCTCGAGCGCGACATGCTGGGCCTGTACGTCTCCGGCCACCCGTTGGACGGCTTCGAGGACGCGCTGGATGCGCAGGTCGACACGCCCCTGACCACCGTGCTGTCCGGCGAACTGCCGAACAACAAGGACCTGAAGATCGGTGGCATCATCTCGGCCGTCGAGCGCCGTATCGACCGCAACGGCAACCCCTGGGCGATCGCCACGCTGGAGGACCAGCACGGCGCGCAGGTGGAGCTACTGGTGTTCCCGAAGACTTACCAGATTGTGGCCCCGCAGATCGTCGAGGACGCCATCGTTCTGGCTAAGGCGAAGATCAACTACCGCGAAGACGATATGCGCCTGTTCTGCCAGGACATCAAGTCGGCAGAGCTCACCGTCGGCGCGGGCTCCGGCGTGCCGCTGCGCCTGAACATCCGCGTAGACCAGGCAACTCCCGACAACATGGCCAATCTGCGCCGCGTGCTCAGCCAGAACAAGGGCGATTCGGATGTCTACCTCACCCTCATCGACGGCGAGGAGGAGGTCCAGTTCCTCCTGGCCCCGGAGATGCGCGTGAACAAGTCTCCGTCGCTCATGGGGGCGCTGAAGGCGTCCACGTGGGAGGGCATCTTCTCCTAAAGCAGTTGCCGAGCGCAACCCCGGCCAACCTGACACGATAGACGGGACACAACGCTCGCGAGGCCGTCGACACAGCCGCGCACTTCCCAAGGAGATGTCCCTTCACCATGCAGGTCAACAAGCAAGCCGTCCTAGAAGCGATCGAGGAACTCCTCGACGAACTCGATAGCCAAACCCTGCACTGGTACCCGGAGATCCGCGCCACCGCGCCGACCCACTTCGTCGGCGCCCGCAACCTGGTGCACTACACTACGCTGCGCACCAGCGACCGCCGCGGCCTGCAGGGGAATCTGGAGAGCCTGGGAGCCACGCGCCTGTCCACTGCGGAGCCAGCAGTCAAGGCGCGCTTGCAAGCCGCGCACAACGTGGTCTCTGCTCTGGATGGTCGCTCGCCGCAGTTCGCTGAGGAGGACGTTTCTGACGCCATCGTGGGGGCCGATGAGCTGCTTGAACAGCACACGGAGGCTCTCTTCGGGGTAGAGGCTTTGCCAGGGGACTCCTCGTACATCATGGTCACCTTGCCGATCGAGGCCGCCTACGACCAGGAGCTGGTAGCCCGGCTGGTGGATTCCGGCATGGAGCTGGCGCGCATCAACTGCGCCCATGACGGGCCGGAGGTATGGAAGCGGATGATCGACAACGTCCGCGCGGCCGGTAAGGCCGCGGGGCGTTACATCCCCGTCAGCATGGACCTGGCCGGGCCGAAGATCCGCACTGGCCGCATCGCGCCGGGTCCGGCGGTGGTGCGCGTGCGTGTGCAGCGGGACGACGCGGGCACGGTCATCCAGCCTTGCCGCCTGTGGATGATCCCGGAGGATCGCGAGCTGGCTGAGGCCCCCATGGCGGAGAACACGCTGGGGCGCCCAATCGTGAGCGTGCACGTCTCCCGGGAGTTCTTTGATGCCCTGGAGGTTGGAGAGACGATCCGTGTGGAGGACGCACGCGGCAAGAAGCGGAAGCTGGGCGTCATTAAGAAAGACAGCGAGGGCGCCCTGGCGGAGGGACAGCAGAACATCTACCTGCAGCTCGGCGCGGAGCTGAAAACGGAGAACGCAAAGACGGCGGTGGGGTCGGTGCCGCAGGTGCTGCAGAAACTGCGGCCGCAAACCGGGGATAGGATTGTGCTTACCAGCGCCGATGTGGTGTGCGACCCGCAGGACGGTGACATCCCGAAGATCAGTTGTACGCTGCCGGAGGCAGTGCGGGCACTGGAGGTGGGCCAGCAGGTGCTGTTCGACGATGGCGCGATCGCGGCGAAGGTGGTGGGGAAGCGGGGAACCCTGGATACAGAGAGCACAGAGGAGACGGTCGAGGCGGAGCTGCTGGTCACCCGCGGCGGGGCGAAACTGGCGGAGTACAAGGGCATCAACCTGCCCGACACGGAGCTGCCGCTGCCGAGCCTGACCGAGGAGGACGAGGCCGCGCTGGCGTTCGTGGCCGAGCACGCGGATATGGCCGCGGTGAGCTTCATCCGCTCCCGCGAGGACGTGGCCTATGTGCTGGAGAAGTTCCACGAGCTGGGCGCCGACGACCTGGGCCTGGTGCTGAAGATCGAGACGATCCCGGCCTTCGAGAACCTGACCACCATCCTGCTGGAGGGCATGCGGCACGCGAAGTTCGGCGTGATGCTGGCCCGCGGCGACCTGGCAGTGGAGATGGGCTTTGCCCGCATGGCGGAGGTGCCCGGCCAGGTGATGGCGATGGTGGAGGCCGCACACGTGCCGCTGATCATCGCCACCCAGGTGCTGGAATCGATGGCGAAGTCCGGGCTGCCGACCCGCGCGGAGATCACCGACGTGGCGTGGGCGCTGCGCGCCGAGTGCATCATGCTGAACAAGGGGCCGCACATTCCGGAGGCCATCGCGATCCTGCGGGAGATCGGCGTGAAGATGGACCGCTCGCAGCGCAAGAACCGCATGCTGCTGCACCACGTGCGCAGCTGGCAGTAGCCGCGCGGCCTGCGTGGCCAGCTATGGCCGGCTACTCGGCGCTGTAGCGGGCCTCCCACGGGCCGAGCCCCAGGCGATCGTGGGGCGCGTCGGCCAGGTTCACGGTAACCTTCACCAGCGATTCCGGAGCCTGGTAGGTCAGCTCGATCCAGCGGCCGTGCGCCAGCTCGTCGTCTGCGTCCACCGGCGGCACCGTCGGGTTTACTCCAGCCAGGGCCTCGCTGACCGGCTCCTCGCCGTCGGCCCACCAGCGGACGTCCAGCAGCTCCGCCTCGGCCAGGCGGTGGGAGCGGCGGAACTCCAGCAGCTCCCTGTACCCGCGCAGCACCTCCGCGTGCGGGTGCTCTGTGCGCTCCGCCCACTTCAGCACGCTGTTGCGAAAGGTTTCCTCCGCCGCCGGGTTCGGCACTTCCTTCGGGTCCCACCCGGCGCGCGCGAACTCGCGCATGCGGCCCTCGCGGGTGGCCTGGTTGAGTTCCTCGTTCTCGTGGTCGACGAAGAAGGCAAACGGGGTGGAGGCTCCCCACTCCTCGCCCATGAACAGCATCGGGGTAAACGGGCTGGTCAGCACCAGCGTGGCCTTCGCCAGCTGCTGGTCCACCGACAGGTTCATGCTCGGTCGGTCGCCCGCCGCGCGGTTGCCGGTCTGGTCGTGGGTGGTCGTGTACGTCACGAAGCGCCACAGCTCCGGATCCGTCACCGGCCTGCCGTGCGTGCGCCCGCGGAAGGAGCTGTATCGCCCGTCGTGCCAGAACACCCGCTGGAACGCCGTGGCCAGCACCTCCACCGTGCCGAAGTCGGAGTAGTAGGCGTGATCCTCGCCGGAGACCACGGTGTGGATCGCGTGGTGGATGTCGTCGTTCCACTGCGCGACCTTGTAGCCCTCGGTGTACACGGGATCGTTCTGGTCGGATTCGGCCATGATCCAGGCGGGCTCGGCCGCGTCGCGGATCTGCTCGATCAGGCTCACCGCCCCCGTGTCGTCCAGCGCGTGCACCGCGTCCAGGCGTAGGCCGTCCACCCCGAACTCTTGGGTCCACTGGCGCACGGCTTCCAGGATGTAGGTGCGCACCTCGTCGGAATCCCGCCCCTGCAGGTTCACCACGTCACCCCAGCCGGTGGAGCCGCCGGCGGTGTAGGGGCCGAACACCCCGGTGTAGTTACCGTCGGGGCCGAAGTGGTTGTACACCACGTCCAACACCACGGCCAGGTCGCGGTCGTGGGCGGCGTCAATAAGCCTCAACAGCCCGTCTGGACCACCGTAAACGTCCGTGACCGCGTGCCACATCACGCCGTCGTAGCCCCAGTTACGCTCGCCGCCGAAGGGTTGCACGGGCATGAGCTCGATGGCGGTGACGCCCACAGCTTTAAGCTCGTCGAGCTTCTCAATCGCGGCGTCGAAGGTGCCCTCCGGGGTGAATGTGCCGATGTGCAGCTCGTAGAGAACCTCGCCGCGCAGCGGGCGACCCAGCTGCTTGCGTGGCTTGTCGATCCTCCACACCTCCGACAGGCCGTGGATACCGTCGGGCTGGCGCTTGGAGCGCGGGTCGGGGAACACGGGGGAGCCGTCGACGGAGAAGCCATAGCGGTCGCCGGGGTTGGCGGGCACGTCGGCGAGGAACCAGTTATCCGCCTCGCGGGTCATGGGGATGCGCTGTTCGGCGCCTGTGCTTGTTTGCGCAGGTTGCAGGACTAGTTCTACGTTTTCGGCCAGGGGAGCCCACACGGAATACATGGGTTCAACCCTAGCTGCGATAATGGGAGAATGCCTGACGATACAGCGCCGCAGAGCGCCTCCCACCCCGAACCCTCGTACGTCCGCCCGCAGCCGGGCAGGTATTCCGCGGAGGTGGAGATCAAACGCTCCCGCTTTATAGGCCTGGCCGCGCGCTGCGCCACCGAGGACGAGGCGCGCGACTTCATAAGCGCTATCCGCCGCGAGTATCCGGACGCACGCCACCACTGCAGCGCGTTCGTAGTTCAGGTGGATGCCGCGCAACCGATCGAACGCTCCAGTGACGACGGCGAGCCTGCCGGCACCGCGGGCCAGCCCATGCTGGAAGTACTGAAGGGCTGGCACGAGCCGGAGCCGCTACAGGACGTGACGGTCGTGGTTGTGCGCTACTTCGGCGGAGTGAAGCTGGGTACCGGCGGGCTGGTGCGCGCTTACCAGGAGGCCACCCGCGAGGTACTGCAGCAGGTGCCGCTGGTGCTGCGCCGCCAGCTGGACCTGTACACCTGCGAGGTGCCGCACGCAGACGCCGGGCGCGTGGAAGCCGAGGTCCGCGCCGCCGGATACACCGTGGTGGGAGTGGAATACAAGGCCGCGGCGGAGCTGGCGATCGCCTGCGAACCCGGCGCGCCGCTGCCGGACTTCTTGGCCAGCATCACCAGCGGGGCGGTGGAGGCCCACCTGGAGGGGCAGCGCTGGATCGAGGACGCGCTGTAGCTGATTAACTACACGCCGATTAACTACACTGTCTAAGCATGAGCAACTATGGCAACCTGCCCGCCAATCGCCCGGGCAACGATCCCATCGCCCAGCGCAAGGCGGAGGTTCGTAAGCACTCCCGGAACATCCAGATCGCCGGTGGCATCGGCGCGGTCAGTCTGATCGGTGGCCTGACGATCCTGCCCACCACCTTCTTCGCCATCATCGTGCCGATCCTGGCGGTGGCGTTTATCGCCTACAGCGGCTTTCAGATCAAGGGCATCATCGAGCACAAAGATCAGTGGTGACGCACCCCGTTGGCCAGCCCCGCAACTTCTAGCGCTTCCGGCACCTCCAGCGCTCCCAGTAAGGTCCGCATCGATGCCTGGGTGTGGGCCGTTCGTCTGTGCAAGACCCGCGCCCAGGCCGCCGCGGCCTGCCGTGCCGGGCACGTGAAGATCAACGACGTTTCGGTGAAGCCCGCCCAGCCGGTCGTGGTGGGCGACACGGTGCGCGTGTGGATCCACCACCGCGAGCACATCGTGGAGGTCACGCAGCTGCTCTCCAAGCGCGTGGGCGCGGAGCTGGCCCGCAAGGCCTATATCGACCATTCGCCGCCCCCGCCAGTGATCCCCGCCATGCCGCGCCGGGATCGGGGTGCGGGCCGCCCGACGAAGCGGGAGCGCCGCCAGCTGGAGCGCTTCAAGCGCGGCGAGCTCTAACTGGCTCTTTCTCGGGGCTAGCCGGTCTTCTGCCCCAGCTGCTGCCACCTGTTGCCCAGCCTGCCGGGGCGGGATTGCGCATTGTCGCCGATGTGTACCGTCTTGCGGATGTGCTCGCGCCCGTAGGCGAATAGCAGCATGTCGTCCACCAGTCGCACCTGGCCGGGGTAGTACGGGTAGTTCATCGCCTTGCGCAGCGCCTTCAGCCGCTTCGGCGCCAGCAGCTCGCGGAGTTGCGCGACCGTCGTGATGTCGTGGGCGGCCAGCATCTCGATGGCGTAGTGGTAGTAGTCCACGCGCGAGGTCGGGTACTTCGACCCCACAATGCGGCTCAGCACGCGCGGCAGGGACTGCTCGTTGAGCGCCCCCTCGACCTCCTCGCCGGAGGTGCCGATGATGCCCGCGATCTTGTCGAACTGCTCATCTGCCAGCTCGATCAGCCCCGCGGCCAGGGTAAATGCGCGCTGTACTTCGGGGGAGCTGGTCTCTGGATGCTGCTGGTTCTTGTAGCGCACGTCGTGTTCGAACTCGGCCCATGCGTGCTGCAGCACGGTGCGCAGTTGTATCTCTATGTACTTTGGTGACGCCCCGTCTTCAGCCGCCCACGGTTCATCCTTAGCGGAGACGATCAGGTGTTGGCTGGCGTACCCGAATCGCCCCTCGCGGGCGGTTTCGGCGGCCTTGTCGATCACGCGCACCACTGTGAACAGGCCGGATAGCGCGTCCTTGAGCTGCGGGATCTCCGAGGAGTGGAAGGTGATCACGCGCACGCCGATCACATCGTGGGCGTCCGTAAACGAGTCGTAGTCCGGGTATGCCTCGTTGGCGAGTTTGCGGGCGAAGCTCGTCCGGTCCTTGATGCGGACGCTCACGCGGTCAAACGTGAGGCCGGCGTCATCAAGAACATCAATAATGTGCGCCTCCAGGTCGGCGGCGACGGTGGGGTGCGCCTGAATCCAGGTGTCGTAGTCCTGCAGTGCCCGGCGGGCTTTCTTGGCCAAGGCTTAAGCCCCCATGCGCGTGAGGATCGCCTGGCCGCGCTCGCTAAACAGGCTGTCCAGCGGGACCTTGCCCTCCCACATGCTGCCGGAGAGGCGATCCTCCCACACGCCCTCGGGCAGGGCTACCGTCGTGTCCCCCCAGCCGTCGCGGAGGATGTCCAGCGGGCGGCGGGTGACGAGCGTGATGACGTCCTCGCCACGGAGGGTGCCCAGCACGTGGCGTTCCATGGTGCCGGTGGCCATGACGGGCAGGTAGCTGGCCTCGTCCAGCTCGAACTGGTTGCGGATCTGCAGGGCGGTGGCGATGACGTACAGGCGCTCGTCGTCGATGCTGCGCACGTCGCCGCGGGAGACGCGATCCAGGGCCTCCATGCGTTCGGCGAAGTCCACCTTGCGGCGGTTATCCGGGTCCACCAGCGAGTCGGTGAAGAACTCCGTGCCTTGGTAGATGTCTGGAATGCCCGGCCCCATGATCTGCAGCAGCTTCTTGGAGATGGAGACCACCTCCGCCGCCGGGGCGATCTCCGCGACGAACGCGGTGATCTCTTCACCCTGGGTGTCGATGGTGGAATCGATCCACTGGTGGATGGAGGCTTCGAACTCCTCGTTCACGTCGAACCAGGTGGTGTGCACGCCCGCCTCGCGCATGGCCTTTTCCGCGTAGGCGTGCAGGCGCTCCCGCAGTTCTTCGGTGACGTTGCCGTCCACCGGCCACACGCCGATCATGTTCTGCAGCAGGAAGTGGCAGGTGCCGCCGTCGACGTAATCGATGCCGTCGCAGAGCTCCGCGAAGCGCTCCGCGGATTCGGTGATGCAGCTGATGCGGCTGCGCACGTCCTCCCCGCGCTTCGTGTCGTGGGTCGTGAGCGTGGTCATCGCCTTCGGCCACAGGCGGGCGCGCTCGGCCTGCAGCAGGTGGAACTCGGCGGGGGACACGCCGAAGCGGCCGGGCGCGCCGCCGACCTCCTGCAGGCTCACCAGGCGGGAGCCGCGGTAGAAGGCGGTATCCTCCACGCCTTTGGCCATCACCGCGCCGCAGACCTGCGCGAAGCGCACGTTCGCCTCGCCGCGGGAGATCAAGGCGGTGGCGATCAGGTCCAGCGCGTCGGCGCGCTCCGGGTAGCGGATGATCATTTGGGCGATCACGGTGCTGGTCACGCGCGACAGGGACTCGTAGTCCGCGCGGTAGACCGGCATAGAGGCGATCAGCTCGATCAGGGTTTCGCGCAGCTCCTCGTCGGACACGGCCTCGCCGGAGGTGGACCAGTTGTCGCTGCGCACAGCGCGGGCCAGGCGGCGGACCTCGGCCGCGAGCTCCTGCCCGGCGACTTCGGACTTCAGCTCGTATTCGGCCTTCTCAAAGGCCTCTGCGTCCCACTCCGAGCCGGTCATGTCCAGCGCCAGGTTGGCCATGGTGCCCACGGCCGGGCGGTGAACGAACACGCCGTCCAGCTCGCGCAGCGCGTCGTAGCCGGTGGTGCCGTCGACCGTCAGGCGGGGATCCAGCGGCTCGGTGACCCCCAGGATCTTCTCCACCAGCAGCCAACGTTCGTCGCCGATCAGCTTGCGCAGCTGCTTTAGGTAGTTAAAGGGGTCCGCCAAGCCATCCGGGTGGTCCACGCGCACGCCGTCGATGATGTTCGCCGCGATCAGCTGGTTCAGGATGCGGTGGGAGTGCTCGAACACCACCGGGTCTTCCTGCCGCAGGCCCGCCAGCCCGTTGATGCTGAAGAAGCGGCGGTAGTTGATCACCCCGTCGCGCCAGTACATCAGGCGGTAGTGCTGGCGATCGTGCACCTCCTGCGGGGTGCCGCCGAGCGTGCCCTCGGCGATGGGGAAGCGGTTGTCGTAGTAGCACAGCATCGGCTCTGTCTCTGTGCCCTCTGTGCCTTCTGTGCCATCTTCGATCCGCAGTTCTGCGACATCGTCCTCGCTGCCCAGCACCGGCAGCCCCAGCCGTCCGCCCGCGCCGTTGTCCTCGGACCAGTCCACGTCGAAGTACTCCGCGTACTCGGACTCCTTGCCGTTCTTAAGCAGATCCCACCACCAGGGGTTCAGCTGCGGATCGTCCACACCAACGTGGTTCGGCACGATGTCCAGCAGCAGCTTGATGCCTGCCTCGTGGGCCTTCTCGGCCAGGGACCGCAGCCCGTCGATGCCCCCGAGCTCGGGGTTGATGACCGACGGGTCGGTGACGTCGTAGCCGTGGGTGGATTCCTTCGGCGCTTGCATCACCGGGGAGAGGTAGAGGTGCGAAACGCCGAGGCGGGAAAAGTAGGGCAGGTGCTCTTCGGCATCTGCGAAAGTGAAGGCTTGGGTGGGGTCGGATCCGGGTCCGCGGAGCTGAAGGCGATAGGTCGCTGACATGCCCTCTAGGCTACTTGCCTACTTGATTAGCTGCAGGAACTCCTGGAACTCAATGATCTGCAGCTCCTGGCCCTTATCCTGCAGCTCGCGGGCGCGCTTTTCCTTCGAGGTCATGGAGTGCCATTCGCCGACAATCAGCATCGTCGTCTTCTTCGTCACGTTCTTGGCCACCACGCCGCCGCGGGAGGCGATCATGTCCCACACCTCGCCCTTGTCGTAGGGCTCCACGTCGCCGGTCACGCACACCGTCTGCCCGTAGATGGGCCCGTCGATGTCCGCCTCCTCGTTCGTCTCGGGGACTTCGTCCGGGGTGGCTACCTTCGCCCACGGCGCCGGCGAGCGCTGTTGTTGCTTCTTTGGTGTCTTTTTTGGTGACGCCCCCTCGTTCCCGCCGCCGGCGTATTCAGCGGAGCTGACCCATTCCGCGGCGGAGATTTCTGTGTTCTCAGTGCCCTCAGTGCCCGCAGAGCCAGCAGTGCCTGCAGTGTCCGCCCCAGCGGATCCAGCGCCGGCTTCCAGAGGGTAGCCCGCCTGCAGGTTGGTGAGCTGGAGATCCAGCGCGGCGAACTCCTCGGCTTGTGAGGGAGAGAAGTTCACGCGGGGACGTTCGGCGTCAAAAAGCAATTGGATGTACCCCGGCGAACAGCCTTCGGGCGCCTGCTTGTACCAGCCGATGAGCTCGTCGGCTGGGCGAGCGACATCCGGGTACAGCGAGGAAGCCAGCGGCGAGCGGGTCACCCGGATCTCCTCGGTGGTAAGGGTGACTTCCGCGCCGCGGGCGGGGAAGGTTGCGGGGGAGGGGGACGAAGCGGCAGCCATGCCTAGAGCTTGACCTCCGTGGTGATCGGGCGCTGGAGGACCACAGTGCTGCGCGCGTCGACCTCCAGGGTGTCGCCACCGGCGAACCGGCGGGTCTCCTCCGGCACGCCCATCGGCTCTGCGGTATCCACGACGACGGTCCAGCTTTCCTCTTCGCTCGGCTCCACGTGCATCACCTTGTGGCGGCGCGGCAGCGTGAACGTGATCGGTTCGTGGTGGGCGTTGAAGCAGAAGATGAAGGAATCGTCCTCCACCGGGCGGCCCTGCGGATCCGGCTCCTCGATGGCCATGCCGTTGAGGTGAACCATCAGGGACTTACCGAAGTCCGCGTTCCAATCGGAATCGGACATCAGGTCGCCGTCCGGGGTGAGCCACGCGATGTCGCGCTTGGCCACGTCCTGGCCTAGCGGGCCGCCCGCCAGGAAGCGACGGCGGCGGAACACCGGGTGCGCCTGGCGCAGGTGGATCAGATAGCGCGTGAAGGCGTGCAGATCCTTATCCATGTTTTCCCAGTCCATCCAGGCGATCTCGTTGTCCTGGCAGTAGACGTTGTTGTTTCCGCCCTGGGTGCGGCCGATCTCGTCGCCGTGGGAGAGCATCGGAGTGCCCTGGGAGAGCATGAGGGTGGTCAGGAAGTTGCGGCGCTGCTTATCGCGCAGCTGCAAAACCTCTTCGTCATCCGTCGGACCTTCCACGCCACAGTTCCAGGAGCGGTTGTGGCTCTCGCCATCGCGGTTGTCCTCGCCGTTGGCCTCGTTCTGCTTCTCGTTGTAGCTGACCAGGTCGTTGAGGGTGAAGCCGTCGTGGGCGGTAATGAAGTTGATGGAGGCCGTCGGGCGTCGGCCGGTGTACAGGTCCGAAGAGCCGGTGAGGCGGGAGGCGAACTCGCCCAGGGTGGAGGGCTCGCCGCGCCAGAAGTCGCGCACAGTGTCGCGGTACTTACCGTTCCACTCGTTCCACAGGGCCGGGAAGTTACCCACCTGGTAGCCGCCCTCGCCGACGTCCCACGGCTCGGCGATGAGCTTGACCTGGCTGACCACCGGATCCTGCTGTACCAGGTCGAAGAAAGCGGAGAGGCGATCCACGTCGTGGAACTCGCGGGCCAGAGTGGAGGCCAGGTCGAAACGGAAGCCGTCGATGTGCATTTCCGTCACCCAGTAGCGCAGGGAATCCATGATCAGCTGCAGGGTGTGCGGGTGGCGGACGTTCAGGGAGTTACCCGTGCCCGTGTAGTCCATGTAGTGCGCCTCGTCGCCGTCGACCAGGCGGTAGTAGGCGGCGTTGTCGATGCCGCGGAAGTTCTGGGTGGGGCCCATGTGGTTGCCCTCGCTGGTGTGGTTGTAGACCACGTCCAGAATCACCTCGATGCCCGCTTCGTGGTAGCTGCGCACCATCTGCTTGAACTCCGCGATCGCGCCCTCGGCGCTGGGGGATGCCGCGTAGTCCCGGTGCGGGGCGAAGAAGCCCAGGGTGTTGTATCCCCAGTAGTTGCGCAGACCCAGCTCGCGCAGGCGGTCGTCGTGGACGAACTGGTGCACCGGCATCAGCTCCACGGCCGTGACGCCCAGGTCCTTGAAGTACTCCACGATGGAGTGGTGGCCCAGTCCGGCGTAGGTGCCGCGCAGGTGCTCCGGGACGTCCGGGTGGGTCATCGTCAGACCCTTGACGTGGGTCTCGTAGATGACGGTCTTGTGCATCTCAATGTTCGGACGGCGGTCGTGGTGCCAGTCGAAGTAGGGGTTGATCACCACCGAGCGCATCGCGTGCGGGGCGGAATCCTCCTGGTTGCGCTTCTCCGGGTTATCCGGATCGTTGATGTCGTAGCTAAACAGGGAGGCATCGCCATCGAAGGCGCCGTCGAAGGACTTGCCGTACGGATCCATCAGCAGCTTGGAGGGATCGCAGCGCAGGCCACGCGCCGGGTCCCATGGGCCGTGGACGCGGTAGCCATAGCGCTGGCCGGGGACGATGCCGGGGAGGTAGCAGTGCCAGATGTCTGCGTCTACCTCCTCCATTTTCACCCGGGTCTCCGCGCCCTGGCTGTCGAAAAGGCAGAGCTCGACGGATTCCGCGACCTCTGTGAATAGGGCAAAGTTGGTGCCATTGCCGTCGAAAGTGGCGCCGAGAGGGTAGGGCTTTCCGGGCCACCCGACCAAAGGCTCGCCGGGCGCACGCAATCCACTTTTATCTGACAGTCCGAAAGTCATGGCCACCATTCTAACGGCTAAGACCGCGCAGTATTGTTTCTACTCCCAGCACTACTTCCTGGCGTGCGCAAGCTTCGGAAGGTACACCTTGTTCCTGGTCTTTATCCTGTTTCTGTTCGCCCACTGACGCCCCCAAATTCACGGCGACGCTTTGGCGTGCCTGGAGTTCCAGCACAGAACCGAAAACAAAGCGCAGGAGGAGCTTCGCGCCGTCCAACGCGCTGTGTTCCTCACTGTGCTCTGCGCCCAGCTCCGCGCTGAGCTCTGCACTTACTTCCTCGGCCAAGTCCCGGTCAAGCGTCCCGCTGGCCACCGCCGCCAGCGTGATGTCGGCACCGTCGCGCAGGGAGGTGAGGGCGTCAAAAAGAAAAGAACAATAATCCGCTGCACTGCCGGGGTGGGCGGGCACGGCGGTGAGGATCGACTCGGCGATACCTCCCAAAAGCGCCTGCTTGTTGGGGAAATGCCAGTACAGGGCGCCAGGGGCGACGTCGAGAGCGCGGGCGAGTCGCCGCATCGTGAGGTCGGCCAGGCCGTACTGCTGCAGGATGTCGACTGCGGTGCTCACGATTTTCTTGCGGTTTAACTGCACGGTGTCCAAGGGTAGTGGACTACATTGCCGTAGGGTGAGCGACATGAAGATTCGGAAGACATGCCTAGCTGCCCTGTGCACCCTGCCCCTCGCACTCACGGCGTGCGGATCCGACGACGGAGAAAGCAGCGGCGAGTCGAATCCAGCGAACGAAGCTAGCCAGGCCGAAGAAGCGATGCCCGAGGGGCCGGTCTACGAAACCCCGGCCAGCGACGAAGACAAGCAGCAGATCGTCAACCTGCTGCACGAGCTGAGCAACGGTGCCCGCCCCATGGACGAGTACCTGCACTGGACCATCGACAACACCTGCCGAGCCGACATTGAGCAGCAGGGCGGCGAGGAAGCTGCGCGCGAACAGGCAGATGCCTCCGCCGGGCAGGGCAACTTCGACGAACAGCCGGGCCGCACCCCGAACATCACCGACATCCAGGAAGTGATGGCCGAGGGCGACAACGCACACGCCACGGTCACCATCTCCGAGGCCGAGCGCGAGGACTCCAACCGCATGTACTTCAAGCGCGAGGACGAGAAGTGGAAGTTCTGTCACGCCGTGGGCATGCCAGAAACCGCGGAAACCCAGGACGGCGAGTAGGTATAGCGCATTGAGCAGAAGTTTCAAGATCCCCCGCCCGATCGGGGAGGCGGCGCAGGTCCTCTTTATTACCCTGGTGAGCTTCCTGCTGCTGGGAGTGCTGTGGGGTGTGATCCACCCGACCTCCGAGCTAGTGGTGACCGCCGACGGCGGTGCGGAGATCGCGCCGGGAACCGAGGATGCCTCGTTCCGCGGGTTTACCTACTACGTGGCGCTGACGGCGCTGGGTGGCATCGCAGTGGCGCTGTGGGCGTTTCGCACGCGCATGCGGGGGCTGCTGATGATGCTGTGGACCACCCTGGCTGTGCTGTGGGGCGCTGTGGCGGCCTGGACGGTGGGCGTCAGCGTGGCCGAGAGGCTGCACGCCGACCCGCTCCCGGAGCACCCGCAGGTGGGCGATGTCTTCCACATTTTGGACGCCGCGGGCCCCTCTGTGGGGATGGTCGTGGCCCCGGCGCTGGCGCTGATTGTCTACTGGATGGCGGCGACTTTCGCCGACCCGGAGGACTTTGAGGATTAGGTAGAAACGCGCTGCTAGGGACTAAAGTGGGGGAATGCTTAACAAAACCATAGAGAGTATTACTCGCGTGGATGGCCTTTGGACCATGCCGGATAGCATCTCCACCGACGAGTGGGCCGCGGAAGTCCGCCGGCTGAAGGAAGAGAAGAATGCGCTGATTCTGGCGCACAATTACCAGCTGCCGGAGATCCAGGACATTGCCGATCACACCGGCGATTCCCTCGCCCTGTCGCGCATCGCGGCGGAGACGGACGCTGACGTGATCGTCTTCTGCGGCGTGCACTTTATGGCCGAGACGGCGAAGATCCTGTCGCCGGAAAAGACTGTTCTTATTCCTGACGCCAACGCGGGGTGCTCCCTGGCCGATTCCCTGAGTGCCGACGAGCTGCGCGAGTGGAAGGCCGAGCACCCGGGGGCCGTGGTGGTCAGCTACGTGAACACCACCGCCGACGTGAAGGCACTGACGGACATCTGTTGCACCAGTTCCAACGCGGTGGACGTGGTGGCCAGCCTGCCGGAGGACCAGGAGGTGCTGTTTGGTCCCGACCAGTTCCTCGGCGCTCACGTGCGCCGCGAGACCGGGCGGGACAACATCCACGTCTGGGCGGGCGAGTGCCACGTGCACGCCGGCATCTCCGGCCAGGAGCTGAGCCAGCAGGCGCACAACAACCCGACGGCGGATCTGTTTATCCACCCGGAGTGCGGCTGCGCCAACTCCGCCATCTACCTGGCGGGCGAGGGCATTGTGGAGCCGGAGCGGGTGAAGATGCTTTCCACCGGCGACATGATCTCGCAGGCCAAGTCCACCAACCAGTCCACCGTGCTGGTCGCCACCGAGGTCGGCATGCTGCACCAGCTGCGCCAGGCCAACCCGGAGGTGGACTTCCGCGCCGTGAACGACCGGGCGGCCTGCACGTACATGAAGATGATCACCCCGGCGGCCCTGCTGCGCTGCCTGGCGCTGGGCGAGGACGAGGTGACGGTGGACGAGGAGACCGCCGCAGCGGCCCGTCGTTCCGTGGAGCGCATGATCGCCATCGGCAACCCGGGAAGCGGGGAGTAGGCGTGGAAGAGCAAGCAGTGGAACTTCCCTACCCGGCACAGCTGACCGATCCCACCCGCATCCGCGCAGCGTATCTGCGCATGGCGAAGGTCGCGTTGGAGGAGGACTTCGGCGACGGCGCGGACGTCAGCACCCTGGCGACCGTGCCCGCCGACGCTACCGGCACGAAGGTCATGCGCGCCCGCCAGGCCGGTGTGATCAGCGGGCTGGATGCGCTGGCCACCGTCGCGGAGGTCGCGGACGAGCGGCACGTGGAGCTCGTCCCGCTGGTCGCTGACGGTGACCGCGTGGAGGCCGGGGACGAGGTTGCCCGGGTGGAGGGCAAGATCCAGCACATCCTCATGCTCGAGCGCACTCTGCTGAACATCCTGAGCCACGCCTCCGGCATCGCCACGCAGACCCGCGCGTGGGTCGATGCGGTCGAGGCCGCGGCCACCAGCCCGCAAGGCTGCAAGGTTCGCGATTCCCGCAAGACTCTGCCCGGCATGCGCATGCTGGAAAAGCGTGCGATCGTCCACGGTGGTGGCTACCCGCACCGCTACAATCTGGGCGACCAGGTGATGGTCAAGGACAACCACGTGGAGCTCTCGAATGCAGCCGAGGCGTATGCCCGGGTGCGGGAGTTCTTGGGGGAGGACGCCACCACGTGGGTAGAGGTCGAGGTGGATACCCTGGACCAGCTCTCCGACCTGCTGGCGGAGGGCAAGGCTCGCCCGCCGCAGGTGCTGCTGGATAACTTCACGGTGGAGGACACGCGCAAGGCCGTGGAGCTGCGCGACCAGCTGGCTCCGCAGGTGCTGTTGGAATCCTCCGGCGGGCTCACTCTGGACGTCGCCGGGGACTACGCCGCCGCGGGCGTGGAGTCCGTGGCCGTGGGCGGGTTGACCCACAGCGTGCGGACGCTGGACATCGGCCTGGACTAGGGCTCCTGGCCTTCCTGGCCTTTTAGGCTTCCCAGCGTTCCAGCGCCGCCCGTCGGCGCTCGTCGAGTTCTGCGGCTATTTCCGCGTAGCCCAGCTCCGCGGCGGCGACCAGCGCCATGGAATAGCCGCCGATGGTGCGCTCGTCGTCGGCGCTGAACTCCGACCACTCCGCCACCAGGCGCGCGTTCGCCAGGGCTTCCTCAAAAAGTCCGCAGTTCAGGGCCGCCTCTGCCAGGGTGTAGCGCAGGTTCAGGATGGCGGGAGATAGGGGGCAGCCCTCCGTGGCGGCCAGCTCCGCGCTGGCGAGCTCCCAGGCCTCGCCCTCGCGCCCCTCGCCAAGCAGGGCCATCGCCGCCAGGCCTGCGCACTGCAGGGCGATGACCTCCGCGTCCAACTCCCCAGCTAGGCGCACGCATTCCTTCCAGTGGTCCGCCACGGCGGCCAGGGAGGAATCATCGCCGACGCTTTCGGTGGCGCGGAACATCTCGAAGTGCGCCAGCATGTCGTGCGCCTCGTAGAGGGAAACTATCTGCGCGTCTGTGTTGCCGCCCAGCAGAGAATCCTCCTCCAACCGGCCGATCAGCGCCGTCACCCGGTCGTAGGCCTCCTCGCGCCGCCCGCGGAACCAGGCCTCCTGCGCGAACCACAGCTGGCGGTCGGCCGTGCTCGGGGGCTTCGAGCCGAACCTCCGCACTAGTTGGGCGAAGGTGTCGGCGAAGTCGAAGGCTGTGGCGTCACTATCGGCGTCATCAGCAGAACCAGAAAGATTCGTGGCCACAGCAAAGCCCGTCGTGGCGGCCGAGGTCAACCGCGCGGCGATCGACCTGGGCAGGTCGCGGTGGGTGATGTGCGGCGCCTCGGCGAGGGTGGGGGAATCCGGGTCCGGGCGATAGTCGGCGAAGCCCAGGGCCAGCTGTGCCAACATCTCGCGCGGCGAATGCAGCTCGGCCAGGGTAGCAGGGCGTTCCTCCAGAGTCAGCGACTGGTGAGCCAGTAGCGCCAAAGCCTCCAGCGCCAGCGCGTGATCGTCGTTGCTGCGCGCCCACGCTCGCAGGTCCCGCAAGGCGGCGATGGCCTCGTCGGCAAAACCCAGGTGATCCGCGGCGCTGGCCCGCATGCTGTAGAACTCGCCCACCAGCTCGTCCGGGACCTCGTCGGGGGTGGCCAGCCAGTACTGCCGGGCGAAGTCGCTGGCCAGGCGCCAACTCGTCGCCGCGGAAGCCCCCGATTGGGCGGCGGCGCGGCTGTCCCGGAGCAGTGAATGGAGTGTCTGGGCCATGGCGTAAACTTTAGCCCAGTACATAACCGCACATAATTAACCAGTATCAACCAGTTTTAATCAGTAAGGAAGCTGCGTACACGATGACTAGCGCCCAGCTGGACTTTAGCCGGATCGATCTGCGGGGTCAGGCCCCGACTACCGCCGAGCTGCGCCATCGGCTGCCGCGCGGTGGCACGGATGTGGACTCGGTGATCCCCACCGTTGCACCGATCGTCGACCAGGTGCGCGAGGGCGGGGCGCGCGCGGCGCTGGAGATCGGACAGCGCTTCGATGGCGTCACCCCGGATTCGGTGCGGGTTCCTGCCGAGGTTATTGACGCCGCCGTGGGGACTTTGGCCGCAGATGTCATCGCTGCACTCGAAGAGGCCATCAAGCGGGTGCGTGCATTCCACTCCGCCATCCGGCCTGCAGACAAGCAGGTGGAGGTCGCGCCGGGTGGTATTGTGACCGAGCGTTTCATCCCCGTTCAGCGCGTAGGCCTGTACGCGCCGGGCGGTAACGCGGTGTACCCGTCGAGCGTGATCATGAACGTCGTGCCAGCCCAGGAGGCCGGGGTGGAGTCCCTCGTGGTGGCCTCCCCGCCGCAGGAGGGCGGCTGGCCGCACCCGACCGTGCTGGCGGCCTGCAAGCTGCTGGGCGTGGACGAGGTCTGGGCCGTTGGTGGGGCGCAGGCCGTGGCGCTGCTCGCGCACGGCTCCACGGCAGAAGGCGGCGAGGAGCTGGAGCCGGTGGATATGGTGACCGGCCCGGGCAACATCTTCGTCACCGCTGCCAAGCGGTTGTGCCGCTCTGTGGTGGGCATCGACTCCGAGGCCGGCCCGACAGAGATCGCCGTGCTGGCCGACGAGAGCGCCAACGCGGTGGAGATCGCCTACGACCTGATTAGTCAGGCGGAGCACGACACGATGGCGGCCTCCGTGCTGATCACGGACAGTGAGAAGCTGGCCGACGAGGTCGTGGCCGAGATGAACGAGCGCTACCACATCACCGAAAACTCCGAGCGCGTCGCCGAGGCCTTGAGCGGACAGCAGTCCGGAGTGGTGCTCGTGGACGACATCGCCGCGGGCATCCGCGCGGCGAACGCCTATGGCGCCGAGCACCTGGAGATCCACACCGAGGACGCCCACGGGGTAGCAGCGCAGATCACCAACGCCGGCGCGATCTTCATCGGCCGCTTCAGCCCGGTACCGCTGGGCGACTATGCCGCTGGCTCCAACCACGTGTTGCCGACCTCCGGGACGGCGCGGCACTCCTCGGGGCTGTCCACGCTGACTTTCCTGAAGTCCGTGCACGTCATCGACTACAACG
The DNA here is from genome assembly GCF_027570065.1 of Corynebacterium evansiae. Lineage (NCBI taxonomy): Bacteria > Bacillati > Actinomycetota > Actinomycetes > Mycobacteriales > Corynebacteriaceae > Corynebacterium > Corynebacterium evansiae. The sequence goes on from NZ_JAKMUT010000006.1 coordinate 105,552, forward strand.
AGGAAGGCCTGCGGGGCGTGGCCGACACGGTAATCACCCTGTCGAAGTCCGAGGGGCTGCCCGCCCACGGTGAAGCCATCAGTGCGCGCACCAGCACCGCAAACACCAACGGAACGGAGGTCTAGACCATGGCCGAGCAGAACAACCAGATCTCCCTGGCCGACCTGCCACTGCGCGAGGAGCTGCGCGGCAAGTCCGCCTACGGAGCCCCGCAGCTTTCCGTAGCCAACCAGCTGAACACCAACGAGAACCCCTACCCGCCGTCACCGGAGATTGTCGAGGGCATCGCCCGCCGCGTGGCGGAGCTGGGCAAGCAGCTGAACCGTTATCCCGACCGCGACGCAGTGGGGTTGCGCGAGGCCCTAGCGGCGTACGTGAGCCAGCAGACGGGTGTGGGCGTCACTAAAGAACAGGTATGGGCAGCCAACGGTTCCAACGAGGTATTGCAGCAGCTCCTGCAGGCTTTCGGTGGGCCCGGGCGCAGCGCGATGGGCTTCGTGCCGAGCTACTCCATGCACCCGATCCTGGCGGCGGGCACGCAGACGGAGTTTGTTACGGTCGAGCGCCGCGCCGAGAACCGCTTCGACATCGACGTGGACGAGGCACTCGCCGCCATCGACGAGCGCCAGCCGAACGTCATCTTTATTACGACGCCCAACAACCCCACGGGCAACAGCACACCGTTGGCCGACATCGAGCGGATCCTGCAGGCAGCCCCCGGCATTGTGATTGTGGACGAGGCCTACGCGGAGTTCTCCGACGAGCCGAGCGCGGTGGGGATGCTGGAGCAGTACCCGACGAAGCTGGTGGTTTCTCGCACCATGTCCAAGGCCTTCGACTTCGCCGGCGGGCGATTGGGCTACTTTGTGGCCCACCCGGCATTCATCGAGGCCGTGATGCTGGTGCGCCTGCCGTACCACCTGGCGACCCTGTCGCAGGCGGCGGCGGAGGTGGCGCTGGAGCACTCCGCGGCCACGCTGCAGACGGTGGCGAAGCTGCGCCAGGAGCGCGACCGAGTGGTTGCCCGCCTGCGCGAGCTGGGCTACGACGTGATCGACTCGCACTCGAACTTCGTGTTCTTCGGCGGCTTCGACTGCGTCGGCGATTCGGCCGCGGTGTGGCAGCGATTCCTGGACCAAGAGGTGCTGATCCGCGACGTCGGTGTGGCAGGCTGGCTGCGCGCAACTGTCGGGCTGCCGGAGGAAAACGATGCGTTTCTTGCCGCCGCCGCCAAGATGATGGACGATTAGACACATTAGACAGACGTTTCAAGAGCTTTTAGAGAACGAGACCAGAGAGGTAGGTGCAAAGCCACCGTGGCCACGAACCCCACCCCGCGCATCGGGAAGGCCCAGCGCGCCACCAAAGAATCAGACATCCAGGTCGAGTGGAACCTGGACGGAACCGGCAAGACCGACATCGATACGGGAGTGCCGTTCTTCGACCACATGCTGACCGCCCTCGGCGCGCACGGTTCCTTCGACCTGAAGGTGCACGCCCGCGGCGACGTGGAGATCGACGCGCACCACACCGTCGAGGACACCGCCATCGTCATGGGCCAGGCCCTGGCGCAGGCGTTGGGCGACAAGGCGGGGATCCGCCGCTTCGGCGATGCTTTCATCCCGATGGACGAGACGCTGGCGCACGCTGCTGTGGACGTGTCTGGCCGCCCGTACTACGTGGGCGTGGGGGAGCCTGAGCAGATGCTCAGCGCGGTGATCGGTGGGCACTACGCCACCGTCATCAACCAGCACTTCTTTGAGACCCTGGCGCTGAACTCGCGCATTGCCCTGCACGTGCGCTGCCTGTACGGCCGCGACCCGCACCACATCACCGAGGCGGAGTTTAAGGCCGTGGCCCGCGCGCTGCGCGCCGCCGTGGAGGACGACCCGCGCGTGGGCGGGGTTCCGTCGACCAAGGGAACACTGTAATGGCGCGCCCGAAGGCGCTGACCATTGAAGAACTAGAAAAGATCGATTCCGTGTGGAAGGCCCCCGGCCTTATCGCCACACTGGTGTCGGTCTTCTGTGCGTTCGGTGGCTGGGCGCTACTCCTGCCGGTCATCCCCCTGGCCGTGATCGATGGGGGCGGAACCGATAGCGTGGCGGGCCTGTCCACGGGCGTGTTCATGGCCGCCACCGTGCTGACGCAGGCCTTCACCCCGCGCCTCCTGCGCGCCGTGGGCTATGCGCCCGTGATGCTGGGTGCCGCGCTGCTGCTGGGCTTCCCGGCATTGGCGTATGTGGCCGACATGTCCGCGGTGACGGTGCTGGCCATCGCCGCCGTGCGCGGCGTGGGCTTCGGTGCGGTGACGGTGACGGAGGCCGCGCTGATTGCGGAGCTGGTGCCGCCGCGCCTGGTGGGGCGCTCCTCTGGCGTGTTCGGCGCGACGGTGGGTGTGACACAGCTGATTAGCTTCCCGCTGGGTATGTGGCTCTACGGCAGCTTCGGCCTGGTCGGAGTGTGCTCGGCCGCGGCGCTGTACTCGGCCGTGGGTGCCCTGGCTGCGCTGCAGCTGCCGAAGGTCGAGCGCGAGAACTCGCCCGGTGTGGCCGCCGATATTCCCGACAATGCAACCTCGCAGACGGACTACACGCCGGAGGCGCCGCGCGTGGCCACGTGGAAGCTGGCCACCGTGCCGGGGCTTTCCATCGGTGCGGCCGCCGTGGGCTTCGCCGGGTTCAGCACGTTCCTGGCGCCCGCCGCCGGCGAGATCGACGTGGCAGTGGCCGCCACCATCTCCGGCTTGGCGCTGAGCGTGGTGGGCTTGATGCAGATCGGCTCCCGCCTGTTCAGCGGTTGGTACGCCGACCGCGTGGGCGAGCCGGGTCGCCTGAACGCGCTGGGCCTGGTGCTGTGCGTGGTGGGACTGGCCTCCGCGGCGATCATGCTGGCCGTGCACCCCACGGGCGGGGTGTTGCTGCTCTGGTCGCTGCTGTCGGCTGCGTTCTTCGGCGCGGGCTTCGGCATCAACCAGACCGAGGCGCTGCTGATGCTCTTTGACCGCCTGCCCAGGGCTGAATCCGCCAAGGCCTCGGCGCTGTGGAACATGACCTTCGACGGCGGCACCGGTGTGGGCGCGATCCTGCTGGGATTCGTGGCCGGTGCGCTGACCTACCAGGGGGCCTTCATCACCGCCGGGGTGGTCGCCGCGTTTGGTTTCGTTGTGGCTATCCTCGACCGGATTGTGGGGCGTCACCGCGTCGCCGAGTACGGCAATGTGCGCGAAACATTGCGTCGAGTCCGACGGCGTGAACTGCGCTCCGGTAAGTCCGGCTAGGATAACCAGTTATGAATTCTTCTCTTTCTTCTCGACGCCCACATGTCGCCCTCCTGGACTACGGCAGCGGAAACGTACGCTCCGCCCAGCGAGCGGTTGAAAGGGCAGGCGCCGAGGTCGAGGTGACCCGCGACCCGGAGACGGTACAGCGGGCCGACGGGCTGCTAGTGCCGGGTGTGGGAGCCTACAGTGCGTGCATGAAGCAGCTGCACAGCGTGTATGGGGACCGTCTGATCGGTCAGCGACTGGCGGGCGGGCGTCCGGTGCTGGGCATCTGCGTGGGAATGCAGATCCTCTTCGACCGGGGAGTGGAGTTCGCGGAAGGCACGGGAGAAGCTGGCGCGGGGGAGGCAGCCTTTACGGAGGGCATGGGCGAGTGGCCCGGCACCGTGGAGAAGCTGGATGCCGATGTGCTGCCGCACATGGGATGGAACACCGTGGGGGTCGGCGATGGTTCGTCGGCCAGCGCGCTGGGCAAGCCAGCTGCCGAACCGACGAAGATGTTCGCCGGGATCAAGGAGTCCGAGCGTTTCTACTTCGTCCACTCCTATGGTGTGCAGGAGTGGGAGCTGTTGACCGACGGGCGTACCGAGCCGCCACTGGTGCACTGGGCGACCCACGGCCGCAGCCGCTTCGTCGCAGCCGTGGAAAATGGCCCGCTGTGGGCCACGCAGTTCCACCCCGAGAAGTCCGGCGATGCGGGGCTAAAGCTACTGCAGAACTGGGTGGACACGCTCTAGCTCTAGAAATAGCACTAGTTTTCATTGATTTAATCGTCGCCGACCTCGATACACGTTAGGATTCTCCCTATGGCTTCTACTGATAATTCCCGTGCTCTGACCCTGCTCCCTGCCGTCGACGTAGCCGACGGCCAGGCCGTCCGCCTAGTACAGGGCGCGGCGGGCACGGAAACCAGCTACGGAGCACCGATCGAGGCCGCCCTGGCCTGGCAGAACGCGGGCGCGGAGTGGATCCACCTGGTGGACCTCGACGCAGCCTTCGGCAGGGGCAGCAACTTCGAGCTGCTGAAGGAGGTCACCGGCCAGCTGGACGTGAAGGTGGAGCTGTCCGGCGGCATCCGCGACGACGAGTCGCTGGAGCGCGCCCTGTCCACCGGCTGCCGCCGCGTGAACATCGGCACCGCTGCGCTGGAGGATCCGGACTGGTGCGAGTCCGTCATCTCCCGCTACGGCGACAAGGTGGCCATCGGCCTGGACACCCGCGAGGTCGACGGCGAGTGGCGCCTGCGCGGCCGCGGCTGGACCTCCGACGGCGGCGAGCTGTGGGAGGTACTGGAGCGCCTGGATTCCCAAGGGGTTTCCCGCCTGGTGGTCACCGACGTCAGCCGTGATGGCATGCTGAACGGCCCGAACATCGACCTGCTGCGTGAGGTGGCTGCTGCCACCGACGCGCCGGTAGTGGCCTCCGGTGGCATCTCCAGCCTGGACGACATCCGCGCGCTGGCGGCTGTGGTGCACGAGGGCGTGGACTCCGCGATCGTGGGCAAGGCACTGTACGCGGGCAAGTTCACCCTGGAGGAGGCCCTGGAAGCGGCCCGGGAAACGGCAAGGGGGAGCGACAACTAATGACAGCCTTCCACGGACTGTCCCCGGAGGAACTGGATACCCGCTCGCTGCTGGCCATCGCCGAGGCGGCGGTGGACGAGGCCGAGACGACGTTTACCGCCGCCGTCGGCGCGGAGCCGGAGGTAATCAAGTCCCCCGGCGACTTCGCCACCGAGGCGGACCTGAGTGTCGAACGCCAGCTGCGCACGCTGCTGACGCAATACACCGGCCTGCCCGTGCACGGCGAGGAATTCGGTACGGTGCGCCCCGGCGAGATCCCGGGGGAGAACATCACCGAGCCGAACCCCAGCGACGCGATGGCGGACGGGCTGGACGGCCCGCGCCGCAAGTCGCTCGAGGTCGGGGACCAGGAACTGCCGGAAACCTTCTGGGTGGTAGACCCCATCGACGGCACCGCCAACTACGCGGTGGGAAATCCTTTTGCCTGCATCCTGGTTTCACTGGTGCACCAGGGGCAGACCATGGTCTCCGTCACCGAGATGCCGCTGCTGGGCAAGCGCATCACCGCCCGCCGAGGCGAGGGGCTGCTGGTGGACGGCCACCCGGCCCGCGCCATGCCGCCGTCGGATCCGGGCGTGACGCAGATCAGCTTCGGCTCCATCCTGTCGCAGCGCCGCGGCAACCTGCCGATTTCCTACCGCCAGGACATGCTGAACGAGATCGGCAAGTCCTATCCCCGCATGCGCGTCACCGGCTCGGTGGGCATCGACCTGGCCTTCACCGCCGCCGGCGTGTTCGGCGGTACGGTCACCTTCAGCCCGAACCTGTGGGACAACGCGGCGGGCATCCTCGCAGTGGAGGAAAACGGCGGCATTGCCACCGACTTCGCGGGCAACCCGTGGCGCCCGGGCGTTTCCGGCCTGGTCGCAGGCGAGCCGGAGGTGCACGCCACCATCCTGCAGCACATTCAGGCCGTGCCGATCGGCACCGCCGCCCGCAACGCCCAGGAGATCCGCGATCGAGGGGGCATCCGATGAGTGTTACCGTGCGCGTTATCCCGTGCCTGGACGTGGACAACGGCCGCGTCGTCAAGGGTGTGAACTTCGAGGGCCTGCGCGACGCTGGTGATCCCGTGGAGCTGGCCAAGCGCTACGACGCACTGGGCGCCGACGAGCTGACCTTCCTGGACGTCTCCGCCTCCAAGGATGGCCGCGGCACCATGCTGGACGTCGTGCGTCACACCGCCGACCAGGTGTTCATCCCGCTGACCGTCGGCGGGGGAGTGCGCAGCGAGGAGGATGTAGACGCCCTGCTGCGCGCCGGCGCCGACAAGGTCAGCGTCAATTCCTCGGCGGTCGCCCGACCCGAGCTGCTGCGCGAGCTTTCCCAGCGCTTCGGCGCGCAGTGCATCGTCCTATCCGTGGACGCCCGCCGCGTGAAGGACCCCGCGGAGGTGGAAAAGTACCCCTCCGGCTTTGAGGTCACCACCCACGGCGGCACCAAGTCCGCCGGGCTGGATGCCATCGAGTGGGCCCGCAAGGGCGAGGAGTTGGGCGTGGGGGAGATCCTGCTGAACTCCATGGACGGCGACGGCACCAAGGCCGGCTTCGACATCGAGATGCTGCAGGCCGTGCGCAAAGCCGTCTCCATTCCCGTCATTGCCTCCGGCGGCGCTGGCGCCCCGGAACACTTCCCACCAGCCGTGGAGGCCGGCGCGGATGCCGTACTGGCGGCCTCCATCTTCCACTTCGGCGAGGTGGAGATCCGCGAGGTCAAGCAGGCCCTGGCCGATGCGGGCTACGAGGTACGGCTGTGAGCAGTGCAGACTCCAACACAGACCCGGCAAGCTACGAGCTAGACCGCGCCATCGCCGAGCGCGTCCGCTTTAACGCAGACGGCCTGGTGCCCGCCATCGTCCAGGACATCACGAATGGTGACGTGCTGATGATGGCGTGGATGAACGACCACGCCCTAGCTCACACCCTGGCCACCAAGAAGGGCACCTACTGGTCCCGGTCGCGCCAGTCCTACTGGATCAAGGGCGAGACCAGCGGCCACACCCAGCGCGTCGAAGAGGTGCGCCTGGACTGCGACGGCGATACGGTGCTGCTGAAGATCGAGCAGACCGGCGCGGCCTGCCACACCGGCGACCGCACTTGTTTTGACGCCGACCGCTTGGCCTAACATGTCAGACATGGGTGACAACACTTCCAGCAAGTCCATCGGTGACCTGACAAGCCTTGAGACCTTCCGCGAGCTCGCGGCCAACCACCGCGTGGTGCCCGTGGTTCGCAAGGTCCTCGCCGATGGGGAGACCGCCCTGTCCGCCTACCGGAAGCTCGCCGACGGCCGACCCGGCACGTTCCTGCTGGAATCGGCGGCGCACGGCCAGTCGTGGGATCGCTACTCCTTCATCGGCACCGGAGCCCGCTGCGCGCTGACGGTCAAGGGTGGCGTGGACGGCGGCGCGGCACGTTGGATCGGCCAGCCTCCGGTGGACATCCCAGAGGGCACCGACCCGCTAGATGCGATCCGCAACACGCTGGCACACCTGCAGACCGCCCCGATGCCCGGACTGCCACCGCTGACCAGCGGCCTGGTGGGCTACATGGGCTACGACATGATCCGCTACATCGAAAATGTGCCGGACACCTGCACCGACGACCTGAACATTCCCGACATGGTGCAGCTGCTGGTGGAGGACATGGCCGTCGTCGACCACTACGAAGGCACCATCTGGCTGATCGCCAGCGTGATCAACTGGGATAACTCCGACGAGCGCGTGGACGAGGCATACGCCGAGGCAGTCACACGTCTAGACACCATGGTGGAACGGCTGGCCACGGGCGCGGCAGGGGGCGTCACTACCTTCGAAACCCCCACACCTAAGTACCGCAGGCAGCGCACCTACGACGACCACCGCGAGCGCATCGGCAAGGTCAAGGAGCACATCAAGGCCGGCGATGCGTTCCAGGTGGTGCTTTCGCAGCGCTTCGAAATGGAGACCGACGTCGACCCGATCGACATCTATCGCATGCTGCGGGTATCGAACCCTTCGCCCTACATGTTCCTGGTTAACGTGCCTACCGAGGGTTTTGACGCCACCGCGTTCCACATCATTGGTTCCTCCCCGGAATCGCTGGTGCAGGTCCGTGACGGCAATGTCACGACGTTCCCCATCGCCGGATCCAGGCCGCGCGGCGAGACAGTGGAGCAGGACTTCGCCTTCGAACGCGAGCTGGTCAACGACGAGAAGGAAAACTCCGAACACCTGATGCTGGTGGACCTGGGGCGCAACGACCTCGGAAGGGTCAGCGAGGCCGGCACGGTGGAGGTGCACGACTTCCGCCACGTGGAGCGCTATTCGGCGGTGATGCACCTGGTATCCGGTGTCAGCGGCAAGCTGGCCGCGGGGAAGACGGCGGTGGATGCATTCAATGCGACGTTCCCGGCCGGGACCCTGTCGGGCGCGCCGAAGCCCTCGGCGCTGAAGATCATCGACACGCTGGAGGACACGCGCCGCGGAGTGTACGGCGGCACGGTCGGCTACTTCGACTTTTCCGGCAACACCGACCAATCCATAGCCATCCGCACTGGGCTGTACAAGGACGGCACTGTGTACGTCCAAGCTGGCGGCGGAATCGTAGCGGACTCCGACCCGGAGGCGGAGGACCTGGAGACCCGCAACAAGGCCGCGGCGGTGCTGCGGGCCGTGGCTGCGGCGGAGACCATGAAGAACGCAGGGGAGAAGCAGTGAGTAAGGCAGAAAACGTAACCCAGAAGGCTAAGCGCATCCGACAGATTGCGCTGCTGTGCGTGGTGCTGAGCGCGGCGAGCCTGTGGGGAGCGAGCCGCCTGAAATTCGTGACCGTGGCCGTCGACGACGACAAGGCCGGGGCCTCCACCAAGGAGCTCGTGGGATCCGTGTGGGACCCCGCGCTGGTGCCGCTGGCGCTGGCGATGGTGGCCGCGCTGATCCTCTCGATGGCGGTGCAGCCCATGGTCCGGCGGGTGCTGGGTGTGGTGATCGTCGCGCTGGCGGCCACCGCCAGCTTCCGCGCAGTGCAGCTGCTGAGCAACGACGTGGATCTGGCCCGCGCGCAGAGCCTGCTGCGAAGCGGCGCGGCCACGCAAAAGGAATCCGACCCGGTGCAGATCTCCGAATGGGCGCGAGTGATCAGCGGTGATGTGCACTCGCTGGGCATCGTGCTGGTGCTTGTCGCGGCGGCAATCGGTGTGATCGGTGGTGCGATCCTGATTCTGCGGCCCGGCCAGGAGTCCAGGGGGCACAGCCGCTACGAGACCCCGGAGGTGCGCCGCGCGGACGCGGAGGAGGACCTCGCGGAGAATCCAGATTCAACCCGCGTGCTGTGGGACGCCCTGGATGCGGGGGTGGATCCGACCGAAGAATCCGATTTCTCCCGCACCAAGCAGGGGCGATAAGCTCAGAGGTGTGACACACATGACTGTTCTCGACCAGATCATCGCCGGGGTGCTAGAAGACCAGGCCGAGCGGGAAGCCAAGATCCCATACAAGGAGATCAAGGCCATGTCCCTGGACGCACCACCGGCACTCGACGCCCACGCCGCGCTGGCCGCCCCCGGGGTCAGCCTCATCGCCGAGGTGAAGCGCGCCAGCCCCTCTAAGGGAGATCTCGCCGAGATCGCCGAGCCGGAAGTGCTGGCGAAGGCCTACGAGGACAACGGGGCCACCGCCATCAGTTGCCTCACCGAGCAGCGCCGCTTCAAGGGCTCCCTCGAGGACTTCGACGCGGTGCGCCGCGCGGTGAACATCCCGCTGCTGCGCAAGGACTTCACGGTGAACCCGTACCAGATCCACGAGGCGCGGGCGCACGGCGCGGACATTGTGCTGCTCATCGTCGCCGCCCTCGAGCAGCAGCGCCTGGAATCCCTGCTGGACCGAACCGAGTCCCTGGGCATGACCGCCCTGGTGGAGGTCCACACCGCCGAGGAGGCCGAACGCGCTGTTGCCGCCGGTGCCAAGGTCATTGGCGTCAACGCCCGAAACCTCAAGACGCTGGACGTCGACCCGCAGGTGTTCAGCAAAATCGCCCCAACACTTCCGGACGACGTAGTGAAGATCGCAGAATCGGGCGTCAAGAATAAAAACGACCTCAACGCCTATGCCGCAGCGGGCGCGGACGCAGTGCTCGTCGGCGAAGGCCTGGTCACCGCAGGTAACCCAGCACAGGCGTGCCGGGACCTCGCCGCAGCGGGGAAGCACCCCGCCTGCCCCCAAAAAAATTCCTAAGCGATAGCATATAAAACTGTGACTACCGAGAAGACCTTCAAGAACGCCGACGCGCAGGGTAAGCGCCTGCCGACGGTAGGCGAGATCCTGGCGACCGCCACCCACCACGAGCCCGACGAGCGCGGACACTGGGGTGACTTCGGCGGCCGCTACGTCCCCGAGGCCCTCATGGCAGTGATCGAGGAGATCACCGACGCTTGGGCGAAGGCCCGCTCGGACCAGGGCTACCTGGACCAGCTCGACGAGCTGCACCGCACCTACACCGGCCGCCCGTCGCCGCTGTACTACGCGGCCCGCTTCTCCGAGGCCGTGGGTGCCGAAGTGTGGCTGAAGCGCGAAGACCTCAACCACACCGGCTCCCACAAGATCAACAACGTGCTGGGGCAGGTGCTGCTGGCCAAGCGCATGGGCAAGACCCGCGTGATCGCGGAGACCGGCGCGGGCCAGCACGGTGTGGCCACGGCGACGGCCTGTGCGCTGCTCGGCCTGGAATGCCGGATCTACATGGGGGCTGTGGACGCCGAACGTCAGGCCCTCAACATTGCCCGCATGCGCCTGCTCGGCGCCCACGTGGAGGTAGTGGAGATCGGCTCCCGCACCCTGAAGGACGCCATCAACGAGGCCATGCGCTTCTGGGTTTCCAACGCCGACGACACCTACTACTGCTTCGGCACCGCCGCCGGCCCGCACCCGTTCCCGCAGATGGTGCGCGACCTGCAGCGCGTGATCGGTGTGGAGGCGCGCCAGCAGCTGCTGGCCGAAACCGGCAAGCTGCCCGACGCCGTGGTGGCCTGTGTGGGCGGCGGCTCCAACGCGATCGGCCTGTTCCACCCGTTCATCGAGGACGAAGGCGTGGACATCGTCGGCGCTGAGGCCGCGGGCGACGGTGTGGAGACTGGGCGCCACGCCGCGCCGATCAACCTGGGGCTGCAGGGCGTGTTCCAGGGTTCCTTCGCCGACCTGATGCAGGACGAGGACGGGCAGATCATCGAATCGCACTCCATCTCCGCCGGGTTGGACTATCCGGGAGTGGGGCCGGAGCACTCTAAGCTGCACGCGGAGGGGCGCGCCCGCTACCTGCCGATCACCGACTCCGAGGCCATGGACGCCTTCAAGCAGCTGACCCGCCTGGAGGGCATCATCCCCGCCATCGAGTCCTCTCACGCCGTGGCCGCCGCCATCAAGGTGGCCGCGGAGAAGCCGGGCGCCACGCTGATTGTGAACATTTCCGGCCGCGGCGACAAGGACGTCAACACTGCCGCGAAGTGGTTCGACATGCTGGATCAGAAGAGCGAGAAGGACAGCTAACCCATGACCTCCCGACTTTCTAAGGTTTTCACCGACGCGCGCGCCGAGGGGCGAGCCGCACTCGTGGCCTACTTCCCGGCCGGCTACCCCACGGTGGCTAAGTCCAAGGAGCTTGTCGCCGAACTGGCCCAGCACGCCGACCTGATCGAGGTGGGTATTCCGTTCACTGACCCGATGATGGACGGCCCGACCATCCAGGCCGCCGCCAACGAGGCGCTGGCCAACGGCTTCCGGGTGAAGGACACACTCGACGTCGTCCGCGCAGTCACCGAGGCCGGGGGCCAGGCCGTCATCATGTCCTACTGGAACCCCGTGCTGCAGTACGGCCCGGAGAAGTTCGCCGCCGACCTGGCCGCCGCCGGGGGACTGGGATCCATCATCCCGGACCTGCTGCCGGAGGAAGCCGGCCGTTGGGCGGAGGCCTGCAAGGCCAACGACCTATCGCCGGTCTATCTCGTCGCGCCCTCCACCACGCCGGAGCGCATGGCCCTTACTGTTGACGCCGGCGACGGCTTCATCTACGCCGCATCCCACATGGGTGTGACGGGCGCGCAGGACGAGGTCTCCAGTTCCGCCGAGGAGCTGGTCGCCCGCGTCCGCGAGGCCACGGATCTGCCGGTGGCAGTGGGGCTGGGTGTGAAAACCGGAAAGCACGCGGCGAACATCGCCTCCTACGCAGACGGCGTGATCGTCGGCTCCGCGCTGATCCAAGCCGCAGCCGATGGCAACCTGGGCGAGCTGGCTGCAGAGCTGGCGCGAGGCGTTCGCGCATGATCGCGGCGGCCATTCCTTCGCCACCGCAGGGTGTCTGGGAGCTAGGCCCCATTCCCATCCGCGCCTACGCGCTGTGCATCCTCACGGGCGTGATCGTGGCCTACTTCTGGACCCGCCGCCGCTACGCGAAGCTGGGCGGGGACCCGGAGGTAACCGTCGACGCGCTGCTCGTCGCCGTGCCCACGGGCATCATCGGCGCCCGGATTTACCACGTGATCACCGATCACGATAAGTACTTCGGCGAGGGCAAAGACCCCACCCAGGTGTTTAATATCACCAACGGCGGACTGGGGATCTGGGGCGGAGTCGTCCTGGGGTCCCTGGCCGTGTGGCTGCTATTCAAGGCCAAAGGCTTGCCGCTGGGCACTTTCGCCGCCGCCGTGGCGCCGACGGTGCCGCTTGCGCAGGCCATCGGCCGGCTGGGCAACTGGTTCAATCAGGAGCTCTACGGCGGGCCCAGCGACGCACCCTGGGCACTGGAGATCTATCGCCGCGTAGACGAAAACGGTTACTCCGCGCCCATCACCGGGCACTCCACTGGGGAAGTGCTGGCCACCGTCCAGCCGACTTTCCTCTATGAACTGATCTGGAACCTGCTCGTGGTCGTGCTGCTGCTCGTCGCGGAACGCTACTGGCGCGTTGGCGGGGGCAGGCTGTTCACCCTCTACGTCATGGGCTATACCTTCGGCCGCTTCTTCATCGAAAACATGCGTACAGACGCCGCCACCACCGTATTCGGCGACGTGCGTATCAACGCTGTGGTCTCCGCAGTGGTGTTCCTCGCCGCGACAGCGCTGTTCGTTAGGTGGACAGTGCAGCAACGCAAGGCTGAGGGCGTCACAAATCAAGAAACGAAGTAGCGGGGACAACGGTGCGGGGCTATCCTCGAGTCCGTGAGTAGAAGAACCAAGATTGTTTGCACCCTGGGTCCCGCGGTCGCTTCGAAGGAGCAGATTCGCGGGCTCGTAGACGCAGGAATGAACGTTGCGCGCCTCAACTTTTCCCACGGCGAGCACGCAGACCACGAGCAGAATTACAACTGGGTTCGACAGGCCACCGATGAATCCGGCAAGGCCGTCGGTATCCTCGCCGACCTGCAAGGCCCGAAGATCCGCCTGGGGCGCTTCGCAGAGGGCGCAACCGTCTGGGCGACCGGCGAGACCGTACGCATCACCGTCGACGACGTGCAGGGCACGCACGACCGCGTCTCCACCACCTACAAGGGTCTGGCTCGCGACGCCCGCCCCGGCGACCGCCTGTTGGTCGACGACGGCAAGATCGCGCTGGTGTGCAAGGAAGTCGACGGCAACGACGTCGTGTGCGAGGTCATCGAGGGAGGCCCGGTTTCCAACAACAAGGGTGTCTCCCTGCCAGGCATGAACATCTCCGTGCCGGCGCTGAGTGAGAAGGACACCGAAGACCTGCGCTTCGCCCTGCAGCTGGGCGTGGACTTCATCGCCCTGTCCTTCGTGCGCAGCCCCTCCGACGTGGAGCTGGTGCGCGACATCATGGACGAGGTTGGCCGCCGCGTGCCGGTGATCGCCAAGCTGGAGAAGCCGGAGGCAGTCGACGCGCTGGAGCCGGTCATCCTAGCCTTCGATGCCATCATGGTCGCCCGCGGTGACCTGGGCGTGGAAGTGCCGCTGGAAGACGTGCCGCTGGTGCAGAAGCGTGCCATCCAGATCGCCCGCGAGAACGCCAAGCCGGTGATCGTGGCAACGCAGATGCTGGACTCCATGATCGAGAACTCCCGCCCGACGCGCGCCGAAGCCTCCGACGTGGCCAACGCCGTGCTCGACGGTGCGGATGCCGTGATGCTCTCCGGCGAGACCTCCATCGGCAAGCACCCGATCACCACCGTGGAGACGATGGCCCGCATCGTGCGCGCCGCAGAGATCGACGGGGAAGTGCCGCCGCTGACCCACCGCCCGCGCACCCGCCGCGGCGTGATTTCCTACGCAGCCAAGGACATCGGCGAGCGCCTGAACGCGAAGGCACTCGTGGCCTTCACATCCTCCGGCGATACCGCCAAGCGCGTGGCGCGCCTACGCTCCCACCTGCCACTGCTGGTGTTCACGCCCTCCCAGGCCGTGCGCTCGCAGCTGGCGCTGACGTGGGGCGTGGAGACGTTCCTCATCGAAGACGTGAAGTCCACCGACGAGATGATGGATACTGTCGACCACCACCTGCTGGCCATGCCGGAATACAAGTACGACGACATGATGGTCGTCGTCGCCGGCTCCCCACCCGGGATTTCCGGCAACACCAACATGATCCAGGTGCACCTGCTGGGTCAGGAGCGGAAGAGGTAACTCAGCGTCGCGGCCAACGCCGCGTCCGTGGAGGTGCCCAGCGCCTCAATGCGCGGGGCGAAAGCACCGTGGTGGTTTCCCGGCACCGGCTCCCCGGAAGCCCACAGCTCCGGATCCGTGGTGCCGATCGTCCAGAAAAGGTAGGGCACGTCGAAGTGGCGGGGGATCTCCGAGAAGTCCTCGGAGGCTGTCCAGGGTTCGGCGTCAATAGAATCCTCCCCGAAGACCGCATCGAACACCGGGCGTACGTGCTCGAACGTGCTGGGGGTATTGTCGGTGAGCTCGCCGTGGGCGGAGTACTCGAACTCGGGCGGAAGCTCGCAGCCGGAAGCATCGCACTCGGCGCGGACGACCCGCTCGATGGCGGCGTAGGTCTTGTCGCGTACGTCCGTGTCGTAGAAGCGGCAGTTAAGCACCAGCGTGGCATCTTCCGGGATAGTGTTGTTCGTGTGACCGGAAGAAAGTGTGCCGACGGTGATGACGGCGAAGTCCGACGGGGCAACCTCGCGGCCGACGATGCCCTGCAGGCGCACGACGATCATCGCGGCCAGGAAGGTCGGGTCGATTGATTCCTGCGGGCGCGAGCCGTGGGAGGACTTACCGTAGAGCTTGATGGTGATCGTGTCGCAGGCCGCCAGCACCGGGCCGGGCGCGGACATTACGGTGCCGAGGCGGCCGGGTAGGACGTGCTGGCCCAGGCACACATCGGGGGTGGGGATCTTCTCCGCCAGGCCGTCGTTGATCATGTTGCTGGCGCCGGCGGTGACCTCCTCCGCGGGTTGGAACAGCGCAATGAAGGTGCCGTGCCAGGCATCGCGGCGCTCGTCGAGAACCGCACACAGACCCATGAGTGCCGCGGCGTGCATATCGTGGCCGCACGCATGCATCACCCCGTCGTTCTTGGAGGCATAGGGCAGACCCGTTGTTTCCTGCACGGGGAGGGCATCGAAGTCGGCGCGCATGAGGACGGTTGGCTCGTCTGCGCTGGTTGCCTCGCTGCTCGGGTTACGGAACACGGCGGTGACGCCATAACCCCCGATACCCGTGGTCACCTCACAATCCATCTGCGCCAACCGCGCAGTAATGTGCTTGGCGGTCTGCTCCTCCTGCAACGACAACTCGGGGTTCTCGTGCATCCACTGGTAGAAGCTATCCTGCCAGCTCAGATCCACGCCGTGGTTTGCGATGAACTCTGCAATATCTGCGTTGCGCAAAGCGAAACTTGTCCTTTCTAGTGGATTAGTGGATTAGCGGATTAGCGGATGGCCGGGTTGTACTTCAGCATGTTGGGGCGGGTGGCGCAGTCGTCGCCAAGGCGGATACCCGGGGCCAGCTGGCCTTCCTCCTGAGCCTTAACCAGGGCATTGAGCACGCGCTCCCGGAGGTCCGCCGGGGAAATGGTGTTGATGAAAATCTTCGTGCCACCTTCGAAACCGGCCATGGTGGACACACGCCACTTAATGACAATGCGCCAGGGCATCGGAACGTCAACGTCGAGGGGACGGTGCAACCACTCCTCATTGCAGGAGACGTGCGGCCCGGCGGCGACGTGACAGGCGTGAACCAAATCCGAGACGGCATCGCGTTCGGCGTCAGACATCAGCCAAGGCTCGGTCGTGGCGGACTTGGAGAAAACCTCGAGGGTCGGCCAACGGTGCCCAAAACCAGCAAACGCGATGGCGTGGTCGTTTTCGGCGATGACGAGGTTGTGGCGGGCAGCGTAGTCGACGGCCCACTCGTTGTACATGTTCGGGTTCGCGCGGACCTGGGCGATCTCCAGCTCGTTCTGCAGGCCGTGCTCGTCGATGGCAACGAGCTGCTTGTGGAGGTGCTCGAAGCTGGCGCCCGCCGGGGCGAGCCAGTTCTGGAACGCGGCGACGTAGCGGACGTAACGGTTGGCGCGGTAGAGGCGATCCATGCCGTCGACGGTGAAGGCGATGAAGTGGCGGTGGTTCTTCCAACCGAGAGTGCCGCTGGAGGCCAACTGGTCGGTAGTGTCTGCGCCGGGGATGTAGTGGTCGCGGGCGATGATCACGTCGTGGCCGCCGGCGAAGAGCCCGGCGCTCTTTTCGTAGAGAGTCTGCATGCGGTTCTCGGGGGAGAAGAGCTCGTCGAGTTCCTCTTGCGTGGTGCCGCCGGCGGACCACTTGGCGCGCAGGATCTGCTCGACGTGGTCCTGGCCGGCTTCCTCGGACAGGTAGTCGGTCATGTGCTTGGCGGCGGCGGGGTTCATCCGGTAGCCGTAGTTCAGGAGCCAGTAGTCGTAGGTAAGGATCTCGAAAAGGTTCGCCACGCGACGGAACAGCGGTTCGGTTTCCTCCAGCTTGCTAACCGGCAGTCCGCGCAGGATGTGTGCCTGCCCGTCCTCGTCGAGCACGAGGCGGGACTTCTCCGGCGGGGTGTCCAGCTTGCGGTTCAGGCCGAATGCGGTGGCGGAGTCGCGGTCGCCGACGGTGCGCACCTCTGGACGGTGCTCGGCGATGGGCCGGTTGCCGCGGCCGGGTACGGTCCACACCTCGGTGCCGGAAAACGGGTTGACCTGTTTGATCGTTCCGTCCGGCAGGGTGGTCAGGGGCGGTACGGGCGCGGGGTGCGAAGCATGGGAACCAATCACGGCAAACATTCTAGTAGGTTTCATGTCCTGAAGATCACACCGCCGTGCACTGCGCCGACCCACCGCCGTGCTTGCTGTTCGCTGCTGCGTGCTGCCACACTAGGGGAATGCCAAAGATTATTTTCAGGCTGCTGGCTAACCAGGAGCAGCTGGCCGCTATCGAGCAGGATTTCCGCTCCATGATCTCCGCCCTCGGCGAAGCGTTCGAGGGCACGCTGAATCTCCAGTCCGGGCAAGCTGCAGACCCCGAACTGGTCACTACCTGGGTGGAGCTTTTCGGCGAGAGCCCCGACGAGGGCAATGACCCCGCCACCGGCGCCGAGCTAACCGTCGACGTTGTCCGCTATGAAATCGGCTCCGTCTCCGGCCTAGCGATGCACTTCGCCGAGCTCCTCACGGTCCGCGAGAAGGAACCTGCCGAGCCGCTTCTGCGCCAGGTCCAGGACGACCCTGGCACACCTCGCGTGCCTTGGCACGTCACTGTGGCTTCGGTATAACTCCTCTCGCGTGGGTGGTGAACTGCTCTCCGTGGTGGTTCACCCACTTGATTGTCCAACCGCCGTCGCTAGTGCTTGCCCGCCACTGCCCGTTGGTTTTCAGATTGTGATGGGCGCGACAAAGGCACTGCATGTTTCGGACATCCGTAGCGCCGCCAGCCGAAGGGTCCGTGTGGTTGTACGGCATGATGTGGTCTTTGTCGCACATCGGCGCGGGGTGTTCGCACCCGGGGAAGCGACAGGTGCCGTCCCGGCCGACGAGGAATTCCTTCATTTCCCTGCTTGGCGTGTACTGCTCCACGGCTGGCGGCACAGTCACGCTGTCCACGTGCTTGGCGAAGCTTTCGTACACGTCGGCCTGTTCGGTGCTGATCGCCCCGACCCCCGGGATGAACCCTGGGCCGCCTTCCCACCGGAAGACGTGCACGTGCACCACCGTGTTGGTTTCTTCGCCGCTGATCAGCCCCGCGATCACGTCCATTCGTGCTTGTGCGAGGTCGCAGTCCAGCTCCCCGGCCAGCACCTTCGCCTTCTTCGTTACTGCTTCCCACATGCGCTGCGATTGGTCTTTCGGCATGTTCAGCGTCCACCGGGAAAGCTCGGCCGTCCCGCCCAGCGTCGTCACGGATCCCTTGGTCGCGGAGCGTTCCTCCGCCGCGGCCTTCTCGCCTTCGGCGAATGGGGTGGGGAAGTCCCGCGCGATCACTTCGCACAGGTATTCGCCCAGTTCCTTCGCCGTCGGCCCTTCTTCGCGTGCGCTGATGCAGTCCACCGCGTGTTTTTCCAGGTAGCGGTTGAGCTGCTCCATGTCCATGATCGCCTGCCCCGCCTCGTCGGGCTCTGTCAGCTGTGCCGCGTAGGCGTTGCGCACCCGCCACACTTGCTCGAGGTGCCGCACGCCGATCACCCCGGCTTTCAGCGCCGCCAGCCCGAGCATGTTCATCACGGCGAGTATCTGCGCCGCGTGCGAGAACACTATCGCATCCGCCGTCCCCGCCTTCCGTAGCGCTTGTATCCGCGCCACGGTTGGGTCGTCGATCACGCTGTATGCATACGCCGCGTCGACCCTGTTGCACATCCGCCGCATCTCGTCGGCATCCATTTTTGCCCCCTTCTTGTCCGAGCGCCGCTTACCTTACACACGGCCCCGGACAACCCCTCGCCCTTCTTAGTGACGCCCCCTCATTTTCACCCCTAGAGCAGGCTCGATAGGAACTCTTGGGTGCGTTCGTGCTGCGGATTTCCAATGACTTCCGCGGCCGGGCCGTGCTCGACGATCACGCCGCCGTCCATGAAAGCAACCTCGTCGGCGACTTCGCGTGCGAATCCCATCTCGTGGGTCACGACCAGCATCGTCATGCCGTCATCGGCCAGGTGGCGCATCACGTTCAGCACTTCGCCGACCAGCTCGGGGTCCAGCGCGGAGGTCGGCTCGTCGAAGAGCATCAGCTTCGGCCGCATTGCCAGTGCCCGGGCGATGGCCACGCGTTGCTGCTGTCCGCCGGAGAGCTGCACCGGGTAGGCGTCGGCCTTGTGCGCGAGCCCCACCTGGTCCAGTAGCTTGCGCGCGTGCTCGATTGCCTCGTCCTTGTTCTCGCCGCGCACTTGCACGGGCGCTTCGATGATGTTTTCCAGCACGGTGCGGTGGGTGAACAGGTTGAAGTGCTGGAACACCATTCCAATGTCCACGCGCTGCGCCGCTGCCTGCTTCGGCGTCAGCTCGTAGAGGTTGCCGTTCTTCTCGCGGTAGCCGATCAGCTCGCCGTCCACTTCGATCCGCCCGGAGGTGACCTTTTCCAGGTGGTTCACGCAGCGTAGCAGGGTGGACTTGCCAGAGCCGGAGGGACCGATCAGGCAGGTCACGCCGCCGCGGGGGACTTCCAGGTCGATGCCTTTCAGAACGTCGAGCCGGCCGTAGCGCTTCCACACGTTCTTGATGGCAATCATCGGTGCGTTGGTTTCAGACATGGTGGTTACTAGTCCTTCTTTTCGTTCGGCCCGACGGTGATATTGCGTGGGGGTACGCCTTCGGCGTCAGCAAGAGCGGCGAGTTGGCGCTGCGTGAGCTGGCGCGACGATCCGCGAGAGAAGTAGCGCTCAACGTAGAACTGCCCAACCATCAGAATGCTGGTGATCACCAGGTACCACGTGGCGGCGACGAGCAGCAGCGGAACGGGCTGGAACAGTGAGTTCGAAATGTCGGTGGCGCGGCCGTAAAGCTCAGCGGTATAGGGCACGGCAATAACCAGCGAGGTGGTCTTCAGCAGCGAGATGAACTCGTTGCCCGTCGGCGGAATGATGATGCGCATAGCCTGCGGCATCACGGTGCGGCGCATATTCTGTCCCCAGGTCATGCCCAGTGCCTTCGAGGCTTCGGACTGTCCTTCGGGAACGGCCTGGATGCCGGCGCGGACGATTTCGGCCATGTAGGCGGCTTCGTTCAGGCCGAGGCCCAGCACGGCCAGGATGAAGGCGTTCTGCAGTACCTGCTCGAGGTCGATTTCGGCGAAGCCCACGCTCACGGACTGGTACAGGGAGCTCAGCAGGCCCCAGAACACCAGCTGCACGTACACGGGCGTGCCGCGGAAGACCCACAGGAACAGCCACGCCACACCCTGCAGCACGGGGTTCGGCGACATGCGCAGAACCGCGACGATCGCACCGATGACCACGCCGATGATCATCGCCAGGATCGTCAGCGCGATGGTGTGCATCGCCGCCTTTACGATGCGGGTATCCAGCAGGTACTGGAAGTAAGTGTCCCAGTGATAGGCCTCGTTTTGGGCTGCGGAGATGATGAACCACACCACGAGGGCCGCGAGGATGACCGCCGCGATCCAGCGGCCGGGGTGGCGTAGCGGGATCGCTTTGTTCTCGGTGGGGCGCCTACGCTGCGTTGCGGAGGAGGCGTTTGGGGTGCTCACTTGGTGCCTTCTTTCGGTTCGAGCGTGTGGGGCAGTTGGTAGGGCTTGAGGTTGAACGTCACTGCGTCTAACCTGCCGTCTTCGAGTTCCCATTGTTTGAGGATGGCCTCGTAGGTGCCGTCGTTCATCATGGTCTGCATTGTTGCGGCCAGGGCTTTTCCAAGCGGGTTGTTCTTTTTGACGCCCATACCGAACGGGGCGGTATCGAAAGGTTCGCCAACCCGCACCAATTTGCCGTCAGAGCGGGCGATGGCGAAGTCGATCACCGGCGAGTCGGAGCTGTAGGCGTTTGCCTTCTTCAGAATGGTGGCGGTGGCGGCGGCGTCGGCCTTTTCGTAGACCAGCTTCTCAATCGGCTCCTTGCCCTGGGCTTCGCACTCGTCGGAGCGTCCCTGCACTTCGTCCGTGTCGGAGTAGGTGCCTTTCTGCACGGCGACCTTTAGGCCGCAGGCGTTGTCGGGGTCGATGTTGTCCTCGTTGCCGGGCTGGGTGGCCCAGGAGATACCGGCGCTGTAGAAGTCGACGAAGTCGTAGTTTTTCTGCCGCTCTTCGGTGTCGGTGAAGGCACTGGCTCCGACGTCGACGGATCCGGCGCTGATGGCCGGCAGGATCAGGTTGAAGTCCATTTGGTTGACTTCGACGTCGAGGCCCATCATGGAGCCGGCGGCGCGGATGAGGTCCATTTCGAAGCCGATGATGTTTCCGTCGGAGTCTTTAAACTCGTTGGGCGCGTAGGGCGGGTTGGTGCCGACGGTAATTTTTCCCTTGGCCTGGACGTCCGGGGGCACTAGGGCGGCAAGTTGCGGGTTCTTCGCCGGGAGGATTTCCTCCCAGCCTTCCGGGTTGCCGAGTTCTTCGTTGGTCACACACCCCGCCAGCGATGCTGAGAGCAGGATCGCGAGGGTGCCCTTGGCCACGGTACGGGCCAGAGAGCGTGGGTGGCTATGTTTCATACCGTGGATTATATCGGAGTATGTGAATATTCCTTAATGGCTTTCGTGTCCTCCGCCTCCGCATTGGGCTTGGCGTTCTTGTCTTTGCCGAGGAAGTCGAGTGCCAGGGCAACGGCGAACAGGATCGCGCCACTTACAGCGAATAGGGGAGCGATCACGCTGTATCCGCCGAGCAGGATCCCCAGCGCTAGCCAGTGCTTCCAGGTGAGTTCTCGAAGGGCCACACGGGCGCCGCTGTTCTTGCCGCCGCGCCTGCGCCACCACATGATGTACCCGTACACCACGAGCGCGCCGATGCCTAGCGCCAGCAGTGCCAGTGCAATCTGGCTGACCAGCCCGAACAGGGTTCCCATGTGTAGCTGGATGATCCAGCTGGTCAGCTGGGCTGCGATGGGCCAGGAGCTAAACGGCAGGCGGTCGATAACTTCGCCGTTGTCGCCATTCACCGTGATTGCGTCGTTGTGCATCTTGTACGCCTGGCGCGGTTCGCTGACGGTCCATGCCTGGCCGGTTTCGTTCGGGGGAGCCAGCTGCAGGGTGCCGGTCAATCCCTCGTTACGGCCAACCTGGAGGGCCGTATCGGCCTGTGCCAGGTCGATCTCTACAGTTCCGCTGTGACCGCTGTGACCCGCGTGCCCTGCGTGCTCGCCGTGGCCGGCGTGACCAGAGCCGCCGATTTGCGCAGACTGTTCGCCGCTGATGTTCGTGTTCGGTTCGGGCGCCATCCAGTTCAGTTCTTCGCGGACAGTCGCGATGTTGTCGCCTGCGAAGTGGGACCAAGTCAGGCCGGAGACGCAGAGGAAGACCAGCCCCGGTGCGGCTATCAGCCCTATGAGAGTGTGTCGCTGCATGGCCTGGCGGCGGGACTTCTTCTTGGGCTTGCGCGGGTTTTTCTGCTTGCGCATGAACCACCACATGGCCACGCCGGTGACGGCCATGGGGCCTAGCCATGTGGCGGCGGTTTCGGAGTAGATGCGACCGGGCTCGCCCAGCCAAAGGCTGCGGTGGCCTTCGGATAGCCAGGCGCGGAACGGCAGGGAAGCGGCGCTACCGTACTGGGTGAGCTCGCCGGTAATGTGCAGATCACCCGGATCGACGAAGACTGCTCGGCTGTAGCTTTCCGAGGGCAGAGTTGGATCGGCGAAGAGCACACGGGTGGTCTTGCCCTCTTCGTCTGGGATCTGCACCTTAGCAACATCGAGGTCGGGGTGGATGCGCTTTGCGGCCTCTATTTGCTTGGCTACCGGCTGCGCTGGACTGCTTGAGGTGGCAGTCAGCTCAGACTTGTAGACCCACGTTTCGATGGTGGGGGCGAGTGCGTAGAAGAAGCCGGAGAAAGCGGCTACAAGGATGAGGGGTGCGATGAAGAGCCCAGCGAGGGTGTGGACTCTGCGAATAATTCTGCGAGACATGCTCCATTAGTCGCATGCTTGGCGGGATCGGTTCCCAATAGTGAAGAGCGGGGTAGCGCCCGGGGGGATCTAGTAGGAGGGGCGGTTCGTCTCTAGCGCCTGGAAAACGAAGTCCAGCTTCTTGTCGAGGATTCGCAGCGCCATCTCCTCGTCGTCCTCGCGGTCGGCGGGCAGCGAGTCCGTCATTGCGAAAAGCTCGAAGGAGTGTCTGAAAGGCCCGGAGCTGAAGACGAAGTTCGTTACAACGTCGATGGCGAATAGGGCCTGTCCGCGGCTGAAGCCGGCGTCATTAAGCCTTTCCAGAAGATTCGTGACGTGCTTTCGGTAGGCGAAAAGGCTGTTCGGGTGGCTCAGCAGGGCTTGTGCGAGGCCCGGGTAGGTGGAGCACATCCGCGATAGGTAGTAGGCGTAGTCGCGGAGCAGTTCCTTCCAATCGCCATCGGGGTACTCCCGTGGGCTATCGGTGATGTGCTCGATGCAGGCGGTCAGGAGCGTGTCGCGGCTGTAGATTCGGTACAGCGCGGATGTGGCCACTCCCAGGCCTTTAGCGACCTCAGACATGGTGAATTTATCAAGACCGATTGCGAGTGCCTGGTTGATGACGTCTTCGCGGTCGAAGGTGGGCTTCGGGCCGGTCTTGCGGTGAGGGCGTTTTCCTTCTGAGGGAAGCGGGGTGGACATGCAGTGAACATTAGTTCATTTTTTATTTATATTGCTAACAGGTACCCCCGTGAAGAAAGCAAATGCCCCTGCTCTTTAAATGTTAAAGAACAGGGGCAGCTGTGGTGCCGTTTTAGTCGTTTAGACTACTGCGGGTTTTGCGGATTCTGGGGGTCCTGCGGGTTCTGCGGAGCGTTGCCCTGCCAGCCCTGGTTCGGCTGCTGGCCGAAGTTGTTCTGGCCGTAGCTGTTCTGGTCAAAGTTGTTCTGCGGCT
This sequence comes from Corynebacterium evansiae, assembly GCF_027570065.1. Taxonomy (NCBI): domain Bacteria; kingdom Bacillati; phylum Actinomycetota; class Actinomycetes; order Mycobacteriales; family Corynebacteriaceae; genus Corynebacterium; species Corynebacterium evansiae. Next base: position 129,358 of record NZ_JAKMUT010000006.1, read on the forward strand.
GCTGGCCGTAGCCCTGCTGACCAAAGTTCTGCTGGCCGTAGTTCTGCTGGCCGTACCCCTGCTGCGCGAAAGCCTGCTTCGGAGCTTGCGGGTTGTTCTTGCGGTCGTTCAGCAGTGCGAGTACACCAAAGGCGATGATGGCGATGGAAGCCAGCAGGATCAGGATCAGACCTGCGCCAACGCTCACCTTTACAACGTCCTCGTCAAAATCGCCGGCCTTCGAGCCGATGCTGGCCCAGTCGATGATGGAGATCAGCAGCAGGATGGCACCGATGGCGATCACCGGAATGGCGCGCCACCACTTCTGGGCCAGCTGCTCTACGAACAGGTAGGCTGCAATTCCGCCGATGACGATCAGGGACAGGAACATGGTGAGGATGCCGTCACCGTCGGTGCCGGAGACCGTGACGGTGCCATAGAACGGAACCGTGACCTTACCCCATGGCATGAAGCTGCCGATGAAGCTGATCAGAGCGGCGCCCGCTGCGCATACCAGCCACAGAACGGACTTGTTGGAGAAGTCCAGGTACTTGCTGATGTCGAACTGCGCGCCCTGGCCGTTCTGCTGGTTCTGGCCGTTGAAGCCCTGCTGGTTCTGGAAGTTGTTCTGGCCGTAGCCGTTCTGTGCACCCTGCTGCGGAGCGCCATATGCGTTTTGGCCCTGCTGCTGCGGTGCCGGGCTCTGCTGGCCGTAGGGGTTCTGGTTCCAGTCCTGGCCCTGCGGCTGCTGCGGTGCACCGTTGTTGCCGTTGGTGGCCGGGTTGTTGGAACCGAAGTTCTCGTCCGTCATGGTTCTCCTCGCGTCAAGAATCTGTCTTAGCACCCCTTAAGAAAGGGCTGCGTGATTTCTTCGCGACTTATATTAACGGACAACCTTCGAGCCCGACGGGTTTGGTGATGGTCGCGGCATGTCGGGGGTGCTGCTCTTTTCTTATTGACGCCTACATTTCAACGAGTTGCGTGACGATCCAACCAAGCAGGACGAGCTGTAGTGGCTCTTAATTCGCTAGCCTTAAAGCTATGAGCTGGAAGAATGACGATTGGCAGGCGAAACAGGAGCAGTTTCGAAAATCAGCGGGTCTAAAGGAGCGCTTGGTTAGAGAGGCTCAACAACTGGCTCATAGTGACGACTTTCGATCGGCGGGAGCTCGTATGAAGCAGCTGGGATCGGAATTTAAGAATGCAGGTTTTGCGGGTAAAGACCAGAACCAGCGCTTATGGGATGAGTTCTCCCAGGCGCGCAGTGCTTTCTACGACCGTCGGAACCAGTACTATGAGCGCCTCAACATTGAAGCACGGGATAATGCTGCGCAGAAAAGGCGCATAATTTCTGAACTGCAGTCGCTCCTCGGGGTTGAGGACTTCCGGGAAGCTGGGCAGAGGGTTAAGACGCTGCATTCGGAATGGAAGTCAGTTGGATTTGCTGGGCGGGAGGAAAACCAACTGCTGAATGACCAGTATTACGCTGCTCGTAACGAGTTCTATGAGAATTCGAAGCGTCACTGGGAGCAACTAGCTACCCAGATGGAGCTGAACAAAAATGACAGGCTGCGCTTGGTGCAACAAGCGGAATTCATAGCAGATCATCCCGATCCGCGAAGCATGAGCAACGATATGCGGGCGCTATTGCAGGTATGGAGAGATCAGCGTGGGCCGCTTAAGAAAGAAGATCGGGAAGAGTTAAATCGCCGCTTCTGGGCTGCTAAGGATCGCTTCTACTCACGACGTGATGCGCAATTCGCACAGGGCCAAGAGCAATGGGCGAGTGGAAAAGGTGCTCGATCGGCCATTCAAGATGACCCAGCATGGAGGCCGAAAGACAATACGGATGCAATCAGGCACCTTGAGCAGGCCATCAGGGACAAAGAGCAGGCGGTACGGGACGCAGACGCGCACTATGAAAAGGTGCGCTCCCAGGGGCGCAGCTGGTTATTGCCGTCGAAGCAGAACGAGCGCATCGCGAAGGCTGAACAGTGGCAGCGGATCCAACGTGAGGAGCTGGACAAGCTATATAGACGCTTATCCAGCTTGCGCAATCGCAAATAGTGCTTTAAAGAAAACCCCACCTGACCAGCATTTACACTGGTCGCGGGCGGGGTGGGGCTCTTTTCTTATTGACGCCTACGTTTCAACGAGTTGCATGGCGATCTGACCGAGCAGAGCTTGGCCGGTTACTAATATCCGGCTGCCGCGCACTGTTGAGGATCGATATAGCCCTCACGACAACCGTACTCGAATTGGATTTCGCCGCTGCTCCGGTTTGGGGTTCCGTCGGGTGCGGTTCCGTATCCACATTTGTAAGCAGGGCAGGTTCCACCGTTTGCATAGGGGATTTCGGAAGGGGCGAGTCCTGCGTTGCGTTCCGCTTCAAGATATTCGGCAGCTCCGGGTTGGTTGCCGCAATACTCTGTGTTCTGGACGGTGCCGTCCGACATGCGGGAAGGCCCAGGGGTGCCGGGTAGGCACTCAATAACGTAGGGTTCTGCCGCGGTTGGTTGAGGTGTGGGCGTAGTGGCTGCGACTGGCGGAGACGATGTTGGAGTGGATTCCTTCGCCGGGGCAGTTGTAGTTTCTTTCGCGGACTCTGAAGATGAACTGTTTGCGGAAGAAGAGTTGCTTGAGGCGGGGGCGTCTTCGTGGCTGGAGCAGGCGGCTAGGCCGAGTAGAGGAATTGCGAGGGTAGCTACAAGCGATTTCCGAAGGTTCAAGTTTCTGGGTCTTTCAAAAGGTAGTGCCCCTGCTCGCGTGGTTCTCCAACCGAATAGCTTGGGGCGGGACGATAGAAATAGATCAGGATTGCGCTGGTTTACGAAGTTCTCGTGCAATTGCGAGAACTGAATCTGCAGCGAGAACTGCTTCAATGCGGTGTGCTGGCGTGGTCGCTTGAGCTAGCTCCTCGCGGGCAATTACAAGTCTGCGATGAATGTCTTCAATGTCGCTATCCTGACCTTCCATTCTCGTATCGATACCCTTAGTGTATTTCAGCTTATCCCAAATAATGAGTTCTTCAGAGATGTCAAACGAAGCATCATTGCTCATCAGCTCAATTTCACCTGAAATAGCGTGAGATTTAGCGTCTCCAGCCGAATAAGAGTGAAGAATGCGGAAGGCTCCAATTGTGACAGACCCAAGGATCACAATGAAAGCCAAAACTATAACGGTAGGCTTAAAAAAATTAAATGCACAGAGAAATGTCAACAATATGACTGTGATAATTAAGCCCTGATATCTGGAAGAGCCTTTGGTATTCGTATCGGAAGAATTGCTCGCCATAAGAGTGCCTCCACTTGTAAGGGAAATCTGGTTATAGCAGGTAAACGCCGTAGATGAGTAGTGTGCCAGTAATGATTCCTATAACAATGATCATGATGCCTGCGATTCTCATCAGCTTGGTATCACGCACTGGGGTCGAACGTAGTTCACCGGCTAGATCCCGCATCTGAGCGCGTACGGCACTGTACTCTTCTTCTGTCTGTGCGAGTCTGCGTTGACGGCGGACACGTTGGACATCTAAAGCAGAAATCGACGGCTGCGCTTGAGCCGACTTAAGCTGCGAAAGGGGATTCGGATCCATGCGGGTAAGAATATCATGACGCAAATCTTAAAAGAACCTTAGTTTCTATGTCTTGTGGCTTGTTCGATCGTGTGAGTCTGCTTCCGTTTGCTTGTTGGAAACATTCATCAATCAGTGCTGGAACTCTTCGAGGAATGCCAACCAGCAGAATGTGAACAAAAGGGGAGTGTCGCTACGCCTCCGCACGGCCGCACACCGATACCGGCTACCTCGAGTCAGTCTGCATCTAAGAAAGCCGGAACTGACCCTGTTATGCGTCGAGCGTGAGAACGCTCCGACTCTTAAATAAAGCGAAACCCCTGCCTGACCAGCATTTATGCTGGTCGCGGGCGGGGGTGAAATTGTGCCCCAGGTGAGACTCGAACTCACACTGGACGGGTTTTGAATCCGTTGCCTCTGCCAATTGGGCTACTGGGGCGATAAGTGCTTACCGGAGCATAATACGCCACGGCCTTTCAGCCAACCAAAACCGCACTCCGTTAGAGTTGAGCGCATGGCTAAACTCCTTCTCCTCGACGGGCATTCGTTGGCGTTCCGCGCCTTCTACGCCCTGCCCGCAGCCAACTTCTCCACCGTTGGTGGCCAGCACACCAACGCGGTGTATGGCTTCTTAGGCATGTTCCTCACCCTCATGGATAAGGAACAGCCCACCCATGTGGCCGCCGCGTTTGACCTGTCCGGCCCCACATTCCGCGAGGAATCCTTCCCGGAGTACAAGGCGCAGCGCCCGAGCACGCCCGAGGAGTTCAAGGGCCAGATCGAGCTGATTCGTCGCACGCTCGAAGCGTTGGGCGTCACGACCCTAGATAAAGAGTCCTACGAGGCCGACGACATCATCGCGACCTTAGCTACCGAGGGTGCGAAGGATGGCATGGACGTGCTGATCTGCACCGGCGACCGCGATTCGTTGCAGCTGGTCACCGAGGATGTGACGGTGCTGTACACGCTTAAGGGTGTCTCTGAGCTGCATCGTTTCACCCCGCAGGCCGTCGAAGAAAAGTATGGCGTGACCCCCACCCAGTACCCGGACCTCGCGGCGCTGCGCGGCGATACCTCCGACAACATGCCCGGCGTGCCCGGGGTGGGGCCGAAGACCGCGCAGAAGTGGATCGCCAAGTACGGCAGCCTGCAAGGCGTGATCGACAACATGGATGACATCGGCGGGAAGGTCGGCGCCAACCTGCGCGAAAACATCGACAATGTGGTGCTCGCGCGCGACATTACGGAAATGGTGCGGGACCTTAAGCTCGTTGATGATTTGGACGCCCTCAGTCCCCACGACATCGATCCCAACGAGGCGCTCGGCATGTTCGAGGAGCTGCAGTTTGGCACGGGGCTGCGCAATAGGGCATTCAAGATCATGGGCGTGGAGTTCGCCGACAGTGCAGCTATCCCCGTCACGGTGGAGGAGCCGCAGCCGGGGAAGCTGGGGGCGTGGCTGAAGAAGCGCACCCGCGGCACGGTGGTGGACGTGGATGGCGAGCAGCTGACCCTGCTGGACCGCGACAACGTTGCCATCGTTCAGGACCTCGCCGACGTGGACCCGAAGGATGAGAAGGCGCTGGCGGAGTGGCTGGCCAACCCGCAGGCCACAAAGTGGTTGCATGACTCCAAGCAGACATATCACACGCTACAGAATCAAGGCTTAAAGCTTGACGGGGTGGAACATGACACGTCCCTGGCGGCGTATCTGCTGCGCCCCGACGTGCGTACGCTCGGCCTGGCGGACGTCGTGCAGCGCCACGTGGGCCACGAACTGTCGGACAATGCCACCGGCCCCGAACGTGCTCAGGCTGTCGCCGAACTGGTGAAGGCCCTTACTCCAGAGATCGAGGCTGCCGGCCAGTCCGAGCTGTACTTCGACCTGGAAGTCCCGCTGGCCCTGATCCTGGCGGCCATGGAGCACGCCGGCATTGCTGTGGATGACGCAGCGCTGCAGGAACTCTCCGACGACTACGGCGCGCGCCTTAACGAGGAGATCGCCGCCGCCCGCGAGCTGGCGGGGGAGCCGGAGCTCAACCTTTCCTCCCCGAAGCAGCTGCAGAAGGTCCTGTTCGAGACCTTCGACCTGCCGAAGACGAAGAAGACCAAGACCGGGTATTCTACGGCCGCCGCGGAACTGGAGAAACTGGCCGCCCAGTCCAACCACCCGTTCCTGGGACACCTCATGGCCCACCGCGAGTATCAGAAGATGAAGTCCACCATCGACGGACTTATCGAGGCTGTGGGCGACGACGGACGCATCCACACCACCTTCAACCAGAAGGGCGCGGCGACGGGCCGTCTGTCTTCCTCCGACCCGAACCTGCAGAACATCCCCGTGCGCACCGACGCCGGCCGCAAGATCCGCGCCGCATTCACGGTCGGGGAGGGCTACGAGACTCTGCTGACCGCCGACTATTCCCAGATCGAGATGCGCGTGATGGCGCACCTGTCGGAGGACGCGGGCCTGATCGAGGCCTACGCCAGCGGCGAGGACCTGCACAACTACGTCGGCTCGCGCGTGTTCGATGTCCCGGTCGATGAGGTCACCCCGGAACTGCGCCGCCGGGTGAAGGCGCTGAGCTATGGCCTGGTCTACGGCCTGTCCGCCTTTGGCCTATCCCAGCAGCTGAAGATCAGCGCGGGGGAGGCCAAGAAGATCATGGACAACTACTTCGAGCGTTTCGGCGGAGTGAAGCGCTACCTCGACCACGTGGTGGAAGTTGCCAAGGAGACCGGATACACGGAGACTCTCTACGGCCGCCGCCGCTACCTGCCGGAGCTGAACTCCTCTAACCGTGTGACCAGGGAGAATGCCGAGCGCGCCGCCCTCAATGCGCCGATCCAGGGCACGGCCGCGGACATCATCAAGCTGGCCATGCTGCGCGTGGATCGGAAGATCACCCGCCAGCAGCTGGCTTCCCGCGTGCTGCTGCAGGTCCACGATGAACTCGTGGTGGAGGTTGCGCCCGGCGAGCTGGAGCAGATCACCGAGCTAGTCGAGCGGGAAATGGATGCCGCCGCCCAGCTGCGCGTGCCGCTGGATGTCTCCGCCGGCACGGGCGATAACTGGGACCTGGCAGCGCACTAGTCGCGCGCGCCAGCCGGGTTAGCTAGCGTCTGCCTGCGTGGCCTTTGCGTTCGAGGCCTTCTCGGCTGCCAGCATCGCCACGACGATCACCGCGCCCAGCAGGAACAGGCCGATGGCGGCGCCCAGGTGCTCGCCCGGCGCCTGCAGGTTCGCATCCCCGTCCTGCCACGGCCACAGCGCACGCAGGGAGCCCAGCATCAGGCCCGTCATCACAAACAGCGTGATGGTGCGGTGGTTGTTAAGCAGGTACTCCAGCAGACGCACGAAGCACACAATTCCGGTGATCGCGCCCAGGAAGAACACGCCCAGGTAGACCAGGTTCCTATCATCCACCGCCGCCATCGTCGCGGAGTATAGGCCCACGGCCAGCAGGAAGAAGGAGCCGGATACGCCCGGCAGCACTAGCGCACACACTGCAATCGCCGCAGCCGCGAAAACCCACAGCAGGTTCGGGTCGGACTGCGGGGCACTGGTAACGCCGGTCAGGAAGAACGTGGCCGTTGCCGCTACAACCAAGCCGAGGATCGCCATCGGCAGCCGCCGGCGCGCGTCCTCCTTATCTGTCATGCCAATCGGCACGGTCAGGGAGAGCAGCACCATACCGAAGAACAGCGCGCGCGAGTGCACCGGCTTGTCCGTAACGAAGCTTTCCATCACGCCAGCCAGGGACAGTACAACGGCACCCATGCCGACCACCATTGGTATCAAAAGCATCCAGTCCAGCGTCTTGTACTGGGCAAACGCGGCCTTGCGATCTTTCGGCAGCTTCTTCGTGGCATCCAGGAAAAGGTTCGCCTGGTGCAGGACGCGCTCGTACACGCCGGTAACCAACGCGATCGTGCCGCCGGAAACGCCCGGGACGAGCTCGGCCATGCCAATCAACCCGCCGCGGACCATATTTACTAATATTTGCAGTATCTTCATCGCGCACTATCGTACTGCACGCCCCCGACAACCCCGCCTCAACTCGCGGCCGAAAGCCCATGTTTGCGCTGTTCACTGTGGTCGTGTAGCGTTATGCCCGTTGTGCGCCCCCTTTTTGATTCTTTAGGACGCCCCCACGTGGAGCTACTAGAGGCTAACCGCCAGGTAATTGACGCTGGTGGTGGCGTCAAAAAGCAGGGTTTGCAGAACTAGAGTAACTGTCCATCTTCTATTTCTATTCGTTCCGAAAGACATTCAACATATGCCCACCAACAACGTCCCTCAGGTAGCCATTAACGACATTGGCTCCGCTGAGGATTTCCTCGCTGCCGTCGACTCCACCATCAAGTACTTCAACGATGGTGACATTGTCGAGGGCACCGTCGTCAAGGTCGATCACGACGAGGTCCTGCTGGACATCGGATACAAGACGGAGGGTGTCATCCCTTCCCGCGAGCTGTCGATCAAGCACGACGTTGACCCGGGTGAGGTTGTTGAGGTCGGCGACGAGATCGACGCTCTGGTTCTCACCAAGGAAGACAAGGAAGGCCGCCTGATCCTGTCCAAGAAGCGTGCACAGTACGAGCGCGCTTGGGGCACGATCGAGGAGCTCAAGAAGAACGAGGAGCCGGTCACCGGTACCGTCATCGAGGTCGTCAAGGGCGGCCTGATCCTGGACATCGGCCTGCGCGGCTTCCTGCCCGCCTCCCTGGTGGAGATGCGTCGCGTCCGCGACCTGCAGCCCTACATCGGCCAGGAGATCGAGGCCAAGATCATCGAGCTGGACAAGCACCGCAACAACGTTGTGCTGTCCCGCCGCGCATGGCTCGAGCAGACCCAGTCCGAGGTCCGCTCCGAGTTCCTGCACCAGCTGCAGAAGGGCCAGGTCCGCAAGGGTGTTGTCTCCTCCATCGTCAACTTCGGCGCATTCGTCGATCTCGGCGGTGTCGACGGCCTGGTTCACGTCTCCCAGCTGTCCTGGAAGCACATCGATCACCCGTCCGAGGTTGTCGCAGTCGGCGACGAGGTCACCGTCGAGGTTCTGGATGTGGATCTGGACCGCGAGCGCGTGTCCCTGTCCCTGAAGGCAACCCAGGAGGACCCGTGGCGCGTATTCGCACGCACCCACGCCATCGGCCAGATCGTGCCGGGCAAGGTCACCAAGCTGGTTCCGTTCGGCGCATTCGTCCGCGTCGAGGAGGGCATCGAGGGCCTGGTTCACATCTCCGAGCTGGCCGAGCGCCACGTCGAGGTTCCGGATCAGGTTGTTGGCGTTGGCCAGGACGCAATGGTCAAGGTCATCGACATCGACCTGGAGCGTCGCCGCATCTCCCTGTCCCTGAAGCAGGCTGATGAGGACTACACCGAGGAGTTCGACCCGTCCAAGTACGGCATGGCTGACTCCTACGACGAGCAGGGCAACTACATCTTCCCGGAGGGCTTCGACCCGGAGACCAACGAGTGGCTCGAGGGCTACGACGAGCAGCGTCAGGCATGGGAGGAGCGCTACGCAGAGTCCGAGCGTCGCCACCGCCTGCACACCGCTCAGATCGAGCGCAACCGCGCCGCAGCTGCCGAGGCCGCTGCAAACGGCGAGGGTGGCTACTCCTCCGAGACTCAGACCGAGTCCGCACCGGCTTCCTCCGAGGCGCCGGCTCAGGACGCTGGCACCCTGGCTTCCGATGAGCAGCTGGCTGCTCTGCGCGAGAAGCTGGCCGGCGGCGAGTAAACCACTCGACACTGCTAGCTCGGTAGAGCTTTAAGCGACTAACCCCCGACTTCCCTTTGCTGGGAGGCCGGGGGTTGATTCTGTTTTTTGGAGCGGACACAAAGAAAGGGCGCGCTCCCGGTTGCTCTCCGGTGGCGCGCCCTTGATCTAGACGTGTAGCGCTAGGCGTGCTTTACAACGCCTCGACCTTGCCCACAGCGTGCAGGGTCTTCAGCTTAGAAGCCTTGCGCAGCTGCAGATCCCACTCGCTGGGGCGCGGGTAGGCCTTGTCGCCCGCAGCCTCGGCGAAGAATGCCACGGTGGTCGGCAGCGTAACAGGCTTGGCGAACTCCACGCTGAAACGTGCAGCGGAAGGCAGCAAGCCCTCCAGGCCGCGCAGCATCGTGGCAGCGGACCACATGCCGTGCGCAATGACGGCCGGGAAGCCGAATGCCTTCGCGCCAACGCTGGAGACGTGGATCGGGTTCTTATCACCCGAAGCCTGCGCGTACTCCTGGATGTCCGCCGGGGTGACGCGGAACTTTGCGGACGGGGTCGCGTCGTACTCATCGAACTCAACCGGCTCCAGAATGCGGCCGTCGGTCGGCTGCTTGTCCTTGTAAGGCGAGGAGCTGGAAAGCTTCGCACCCTTAGACAGGAAGCCACTGGTCTGCTTCCAAACGTCCTCACCGTCGACGGAGACGACGGTAACGACATCCAGCAGCACACCCTTGGTGTGCGGACGCAGGTTCTCCGCGTGCACGCGGATGTCCAGCACGTCGTCCACGGTCAGGTCGCGGGTCTGCTCGATGCGGTTGGTCAGGTGCACCAGGCCCACGGCATTAACGGGGGAGTCCGATGCAGTCAGGATCTTCATGACAATCGGGAAGCTCAGCACGTACGGGTACGTGATCGGCAGCTCGTTGCGAAGTCGCAGGCCCGTTGCCGCGTTGTAGGCAGCCAGCTCCGGCACCTTGATCTTGACGCCCTCAACCTTGAACGCAGTCTTCGGATTGTCCTTGGCGCTGCGGGGGCTACCCACGCCCGGAACAACATCCTTGACGGCGTTGCGGTACTCGTCCATCAGCACTGGGATGGAATCCAGCTTCTTGTAGTCAACCACTGGTCGTGGCTCCTTTCTCTACAGTTCGCTTGACGGGGTTCGTCTTAGGCGCCCAGCATTGCCTGGCCACACACGCGGACAACGTTGCCGGTGACAGCCTGGGAAGCCGGAGCTGCGAAGTAGGCGATGGTCTCGGCGACGTCCACGGTCTCGCCACCCTGCTGCAGGGAGGACAGCAGACGGCCACCGACGCGGGTGCCGAACGGGATGGCGGCGGTCATCTGGGTCTCGATGAAGCCCGGAGCCACAGCGTTGACGGTGATGCCACGGTCAGCCAGCTTCTCGGAGAAGGAATCCACGAAGCCGATCACGCCGGCCTTGGTGGCGCCGTAGTTGGTCTGGCCACGGTTACCGGCGATACCGGCGATGGAAGCCACGCCGATGACACGGCCGTTGTCGGCCAGGCCACCGTTATCCAGCAGCTTCTCGGTGATGCGCACCGGCGCAGCCAGGTTGACGGCGATGACGGAATCCCAACGGCCCTCATCCATGTTGGCCAGCAGCTTATCGCGGGTGATGCCGGCGTTGTGGACGATGATGTCAATCGGGCCGCCGTGGCGAGCCTCCGCGTGCTCCTTCAGCTTCTCAGCGGCATCATCGGCGGTGACGTCCAGTGGCAGGGCAGTGCCGCCAACCTTGTTGGCGGTCTCTGCCAGGCCCTCGCCAGCCTGCGGAACGTCCACGCAGATGACCTTCGCACCGTCGCGAGCCAGCACCTCTGCAATGGTGGCGCCGATGCCGCGGGCAGCGCCGGTGACCACGGCGATCTTGCCCTCGGAAGGCTTATCCCAGTTGGCCGGGGCGGTCGCGGACTGGGCGTCAACACGAATAACCTGAGCGTCCACGAAGGCCGACTTGGCGGACAGGACGAAGCGCAGGGTGGACTCCAGGCCAGCGAGGTCGGCGGAAGCGTCCGGGGCGGTGTACACCAGCTGGACCGTGGCGCCGCGCAGCAGCTCCTTACCGACGGAGCGGGTGAAGCCCTCCAGGGCACGCTGAGCGATGCGCTCGTCAGCGTTGTCAATCAGCTCCGGGGTGGTGCCGATGACCAGCAGGCGAGCGCAGGGCTGCAGCTGGCGCATGACCGGGTGGAAGAAGTCGTACAGCTGGCGGAGGTCTTCCGGCTTGGTGATGCCGGTGGCGTCAAAAACCAGACCGGCGTACTTGTTATCGCCAGCGGAGGTAGAGACCTTGTAGTCGTCGGCGAGCAGCTCCTCGATGCGGCCAACCAGGCGACCGGAACCGCCCAGCAGAACACGGCCGTCCAGTGCGGGCTCGCCCTCCTTGTAACGACGCAGCTTCGTCGGTACCGGCAGGCCAGCCTGCTTGGAGATCTTCTTGCCGAGGTCCGAGTTGATGAACTTCAGGTATGCATCCTGGTTTTCAGGCACTAGCTTTAACTCCTCATGTCTATATTTTCGCCACAGTGGGTGGCAATTCGGCGCGAAATATACAAGTCTTGTTGGCGATACGCACACGCGCGTTGCCGAGACAATGTATGTTCTCATGTATAACCATACGGTGTGATCGAGCACACCGTGTAGGAATACGTTCTTTCAATTCACATTCTTCGATGGAGTGACACAAAAATATGACTAACGGAGCACCCCGCAAGGTCGCCATCCTGGGCGGCAACCGCATCCCGTTCGCCCGTTCCAACAAGGAGTACGCGAACGCGTCTAACCAAGACATGCTGACCGCCGCCATCGATGGCCTGGTCGCACGCTACGGCCTGCAGGGCGAGGAGCTGGGCCAGGTCGTCGCCGGCGCCGTTCTGAAGCACTCCCGCGACTTCAACCTGACTCGCGAGACCGTCCTCGGTTCCGCACTGTCCTCCACCACCCCGGCCTTCGACCTGCAGATGGCCTGCGGCACCGGCCTGGCTGCCCTTGTACAGGTTGCAGACGCAATCGCCCTGGGCCGCATCGAGTCCGGCATCGGCGGCGGCGTGGACACCACCTCCGACGCACCGCTGGCTGTTAACGATCAGCTGCGGAAGACCCTGATCAAGCTGAACAACGCGAAGACCACCACCGACCGCCTGAAGCTCGTCGGCCAGATCCGCCCCTCTCAGCTAGCCCCGGAGCAGCCGAACAACGGCGAGCCCCGCACCGGCCTTTCCATGGGTGACCACGCGGCCATCACCGCCCGCGAATTCGGCCTGACCCGCGAGGAGCAGGACCAGCTGGCAGCCGAGTCCCACCAGAAGCTGGCCAAGGCATACGACGAGGGCTTCTTCGAGGACCTCATCACCCCGTACCTGGGCGTGCAGCGCGATACCAACCTGCGCCCGGACTCCAACGTGGAGAAGCTGGCCAAGCTGAAGCCGGTCTTCGGCAAGAAGGATGCCGAGCAGCACGGCACCAAGGCCACCATGACCGCCGGTAACTCCACCCCGCTGACCGACGGTGCTTCCGCAGTCCTGATCTCCTCCGAGGAGTGGGCCGCAGAGCACAACATCCCGGTCAAGGCATACCTGGTGGACTCCGAGGTTGCTTCTGTGGACTTCATCAACGGCCGCGACGGCATGACCCCGGACGGCCTGCTGATGTCCCCGACCTACGCGGTTGCGCGCCTGCTGAAGCGCAACAACCTCACCCTGCAGGACTTCGACTTCTACGAGATCCACGAGGCCTTCGCCTCCCAGACCTGCGCCACCCTGAAGGCTTGGGAGTCCGACGAGTACTGCCGCGAGCGCCTGGGCCTGGATGGCGCCCTGGGCGCCATCGACCGCGCGAAGCTGAACGTTAAGGGCTCCTCCCTGGCTGCTGGCCACCCGTTCGCCGCTACCGGCGGCCGCATCATCGCCACCGCTGCGAAGGTGCTGGAGGAAAACGGCGGCGGACGCACCCTGGTTTCCATCTGTGCTGCAGGTGGTCAGGGTATCGTCGCCATCATCGAGCGCTAAAGCGCCGCTAGCCGCTAGCTGCTAGTTAGCTGCTAGCTTCTAGCGGCCAGCGGCCGCGAGCCGCCGGCCGCTAGAACACCTTCGACAGATCGGTCTTGTACACCACCGCGTTGTAGCTGTGCCACGAGGTGGCCACCCAGTACAAGTCCCCATCGGTCTGGTGTGGGTACATATACCCGCCGTAGATATCCGGCACCTGGGCCCTGGAGATCAGCGTTTTCGCGCTGCTCCAGGGCCCTTCTGGGCTATCGGCCTGGCGCAGCACCATTCCTTGAGTGGATTCGTACAGTGCCAACCACTTGCCGAGGTGCTCGTTGTACTGCACGGATAGCTCGGAGACCCGCCCGTCGAGCACCGGCTTTGCGGCGTCCATGCGGGAGGTCCAGCCGCTGCCGTCCCAGTACTCTGCAGAGCTGAAATCGGGGAACTCTGCCTCGCTAATGCGTGCCAAGCGCGCCTGGCCGGAGCGCCCCGACGGGGTGCCGTAGACGTACACGTAGCCGTCGTCGCCCGCAGCGGAGCCCTCCGGTGCCTTGGCGAAGGCGGTCATCTGGAAGTAGTCGTTGCCACGGCTGTGTGCTGGCAAGTCCGGCAGGCGGCTGTCCTTAGAAGCCACGGAGCTGGTGCGGTAGGAGTCCGGCACCACGGAGAAAGTCTTCCCGCCATCTGTGGATTTCGCCGTCGCGGCGTAGTTCGTACGCCACTGTCCCGGGCGCCCCCAGTCGCGCACGGACATGAAGTCCACGTACTGCGCACCATTTACCTCGATGCCTGCGGTCGGGATGATGGTCTTTTCCACACCGTCGATCTTTAGAGATTCAGGCAGGAACTCCTCGGAGTCCGCCCCCGTAGCAGGACCACCCAAGTGGATGCCGTTGGAGGGATCCATATCGTCGGTTTCGTACAGAGCATTGGAGTGCCAGCCGTTGTTTCCGGCACCGCAGCGGAAGGAATCACCGAACGCTGCCAGTACGCGCCCATCGCCGGAATCCCACATGATGCCCAGGTCTGTGGAGCTCAAACCCGTCTTGTCGGTGCGGTCGGGGCTGAAGCGGCCGGTGAGCATGTGCATTGCCTCGGTATTACCGGTGACCTTCGGCATGCCCTCGGGCTTGCCGGTCAGCCACTGTGGTTGGCCAAGGCTACCGGCTAGCGACCCGGTGCTGCTGGCGGCCAACCCATCGCTGGTGGTGGGAGCGTAGGTCCAGCATGGATCCGCCGCGGCGTGCCCCGTAGACAGGGCGGTCACGGCGGTGGCGGTGGCCAGGATCGAACCGGCGGTCAGGGTAGCGGCAAGCGAGCGGCGAGAGGCGGGAATCTTATGCATGCAAGTTATATTTGCATACAGTGCCCTGCGGCGCCCGCCGAGCTCCGCTATATTCTCGGCTATGGCTAATTCCTCTCGCATTGCTTCCATCGCCGTCGCTGCTGTTCTTACTCTGTCCAGCGCTGCGGGTATCGCTGGCGCCGCGGACGCTGATTCCGCACCCGAGACCCTCCAGCCTCTGCCGACCGTTGAGACCCCCAAGGCTCCTGCGTCGAGCGGCCTGGGCAGCTCTTCGCGCGTGCCGAAGGCCTGCCAGAAGCTGGACCAGCAAATCGAAGAGGTCCGTAAGCAGTGGGACGAAGCAGTCGCCGAGCAGGATATCTACAAGGCCAACGGCCTGCGCATGGAGTTCGGCAACCTTGCCGCCAGCTACTACCAGTGCCGCCTGGCCGGAAACACTCTGGTCGGCTCGCTCTAGGCGCTAGCATGGCCTCATGATCACAATTGGGCTGACTGGTGGAATCGGATCGGGCAAGTCAACCGTCTCTTCGCGGTTGGCGGAGCTCGGTGCTTTTATTGTTGACGCCGACCTGGTGGCGCGCGAGATCGTCGAACCAGGTCAGCCAGCATTGGCCGAGCTGGCGGAGGCCTTTGACGGGGTGCTGAACCCCGACGGCACGTTAAACCGGGCGGAGCTGGCCCGGCAGGCCTTTGCCACGCCGGAGGCGACGGAGAAGCTGAACGCGATCACCCACCCGCGCATCCGCGCCCGCACCGAGGAACTGTTTAAGCAGGGGAGGGAGTCCGGCGCGCAGGTGCTCGTCTACGACATGCCGCTGCTCATCGAAAACGGTGAGGTGGACAAGGTCGATCACGTGTTGGTGGTGGATGCTCCCGACGAGCTGCGCATCGACCGGTTAGTGCAGCACCGTGGTTTGGACGAGGATGACGCCCGCCGCCGAATTGCCGCCCAGATCGACCGCGCGACCCGCCTCAATGTGGCAGACACGGTTCTGGATAACTCCGGAACCGTGGAACAGCTACTCGAGCAGGTCGACGACTTCTGGGCCGGCCTCTAGAGCCCTACCAGAAGCGGGGGATGCCAGCGCCGAAGATCGGCGGCAGACCGTCAGCCACAACTGTCTCCGGGAAAATGAATAGCCCCACCGCGTCGCGGTAACGGGAGGTGCGCTCCTTGGCCAGGTTTCGCTGCTGCACGGGATCGGACTTGGAGGCCAGGCCGTAGACAGTGGTGCGCGGTCCGAAAGCAATGCGGTAGTCGCTTACGCCACGGTGCAGGTGGCTATCAGTAGTGGCGATCACCAGCTCGCGCGGCAGCGGATTGCCGTGGGGAGCGTTCTTGGCCTGCTCGTTCATCTTTCCGAACACCTTCGCGCTGTGCCACGCATTGCTGATGGTGGACCAGGAGTTGCCCTCCACGTGGATGCGCTGCGGGGAGATTCCGGCGCGGACAAGCCACCGCTTCATCGATTCGGCCTCCACGTGCCCGTGCTCGGTCTTGCCGCCGGAGGTGATGATCGGGCTGGCTGGGTGCTTCAACGCATAATCGCGGGCAACCTCCAAGCGGCGCTGCAGGTTGGGGTGCACGGAACCATCCGCGTTTAGCCCGTTACCCAGCACCACTACGGTTGCACGCGGGCTGGTGGCCTTGCAAGGAGCCTTCACAGGAGCCTCCAAGACCTTCAGGATGTGGCTGACCTCGGTGCGCCGGGCGGGGGAGAGCCGATCCAACGCCGGGCGTGGATTCTGGTTCAGATACTGGGCAGCGATGGCGGCCGCGGAGTAGGCGTCATCAACAGTACGAGCAGTACGCGCACCGCTGGGGCCTACCGGCAACAGCTCGCCAGGAATAACGACGGTGTTGGGGCCGATCGGCGCAGAACCGGCAACGATCGGCGGGACGGCGGGCACAGACGGTGCAGGTGCGGCGACGGCAGAGGGGGTAGCCAAGAGTGAAAGAGCGATGACAGGGGCGATAGCGGCGCGAGTGCGGGAGGAAAGCTTCATGTGACTTACCTTAGAGCGGCACCGGCAAAGGCGCTGGGCAGCCGGGGCGAAGGGGGTTGTCCGGGGCGGCAAGTAGACTGGTGCGCATGGCCTTTGCAGCAGAACGTCCCGAATTGTCGTACTCCGAGTTCCGCCCCGTGGGGGAGGTCGAACGCTCGAATGCGAAGTTCGAAGTCATCAGCGACTACAAGCCCGCCGGCGACCAGCCGAAGGCGATCGAAGAGCTGCACCAGCGCCTTAACCGCGGCGAACGCGACGTGGTGCTGATGGGTGCCACCGGTACGGGTAAGTCTGCGACGGCCGCCTGGCTGATCGAGAAGGAACAGCGCCCCACCCTCGTGATGGCGCCGAATAAGACGCTGGCCGCCCAGCTGGCCAACGAACTGCGCAGCCTGCTGCCGAACAACGCGGTGGAGTACTTCGTCTCCTACTACGACTACTACCAACCGGAGGCGTATATCGCGCAGACGGATACGTACATCGAGAAGGACTCGTCGATCAACGAAGACGTGGAGCGCCTGCGCCACTCCGCGACCTCCGCGCTGCTGTCGCGCCGGGACGTGGTGGTTGTGTCCTCGGTCTCCTGCATCTACGGCCTCGGCACTCCGCAGTCCTACCTGGACCGTTCTGTGGTCTTGAAGGTCGACGAGGAGGTCGAGCGCGATCGGTTCCTGCGTCTGCTGGTGGATATCCAATACTCCCGCAACGACGTCGCCTTTACCCGCGGCACGTTCCGCGTGAAGGGCGACACGGTGGACATCATTCCGGCCTACGAGGAGCTGGCGGTGCGCGTGGAGTTCTTCGGCGATGACATCGATGCGCTGTACTACATCCACCCGCTGACTGGCGACGTGATTCGCCAGGTCGACGAACTGCGCATTTTCCCGGCCACCCACTATGTGGCCGGCCCGGAGCGCATGGAAAAGGCGATGCAGGCCATCAAGGAAGAACTGGCACAGCGTCTGGAGGAGCTGGAAAACCGCGGCAAACTGCTGGAGGCCCAACGCCTGCGCATGCGCACCGAATATGACCTGGAGATGATCCAGCAGGTGGGCTTCACCAGTGGCATCGAGAACTACTCCCGCCACATCGACGGCCGCGCCGCCGGTTCCGCGCCCGCCACCCTGATCGATTACTTTCCCGAGGACTTCCTCACCATCATCGACGAGTCCCACGTGACTGTCCCGCAGATCGGCGGCATGTTCGAAGGCGATATGTCTCGCAAGCGCAACCTGGTGGAGCACGGCTTCCGCCTACCGAGCGCGCTGGATAACCGCCCGCTGACGTGGGAGGAGTTCGACGACCGCAAGGGCCAGTGCGTCTACATGTCCGCCACTCCCGGCGATTACGAGATCGCCGCAGCCCAGGGCGAGTACGTCGAACAGGTCATTCGCCCGACCGGCCTGGTAGATCCGAAGGTGGAGGTACGCCCGACCGAAGGCCAGATCGACGACCTGATCGAACAGATCCGCCAGCGCACCGAGAAGAACGAGCGAGTGCTGGTCACCACCCTGACCAAGCGCATGGCCGAGGACCTCACCGACTACCTGCTGGAGCACGGCGTGAAGGTCCGCTACATGCACTCCGACATCGATACCCTCAAGCGCGTGGAGCTGCTCCGCCAGCTGCGCCTGGGCGAGTTCGACGTGCTCGTGGGCATCAACCTGCTGCGTGAAGGCCTTGACCTGCCGGAGGTCTCGCTGGTGGCGATCCTGGATGCGGACAAGGAGGGCTTCCTGCGCTCCGAACGCTCGCTGATCCAGACCATCGGCCGTGCAGCCCGTAACGTCTCCGGCGAGGTCATCATGTACGCCGACAAGGTCACCGACTCGATGCAGTACGCCATCGACGAGACCGAGCGCCGCCGCGCCAAGCAGATCGCCTACAACGAAGAGCACGGCATTGACCCGCAGCCTTTGCGCAAGAAGATCGCCGATATCTTGGACCAGGTCGCGGAGCTCGAAGCGGAGTCTGGTGCGGACGCCGCAGGCGGCGCCGGCGCCGACTCCAGTTCCGGCGGGCGAGGTGAATCGCCCGAGGCCGACTGGGCGCTGGTGCGCGGTTCCAGCGACGAACCCATGGCACGCCCGCAGCTGGAGAAGCTGATCCAGGAGATGACAGAGCAGATGAAGTCCGCGGCGAAGGAGCTGAAGTTCGAGCTCGCCGGCCGCCTCCGCGACGAAATCGCGGACCTAAAAAAGGAACTCCGGGGCATGATCGAAGCTGGGTTGTAATATTAGAGTTATGTACAACACAGTCGTGGTCGGAACCGATGGGTCGGAATCTTCTTTTCTAGCAGTGCGACGCGCCGCGGGCGTAGCCGCCGCCATGGACGCGGAGCTCGTCCTGGCCAGCGCGTATGTGGGGGAGCACGCGGATACCGCGACTAAGCAGACCACTGCGGTGGACGGGGAGATGTCTGCGGCTGAGGTGTTGGCGTCCGCACGAAAAGAGGCCGAAGGCGAGGGGGCCAAGAAGGTCCGCGCGGTGCTGAAGGAAGGCGACCCGGTGGAGGCGCTGATGAGCATCGTCAAGAGCGAGGAGGCGGACCTGCTGGTCGTCGGCAACCGTGGCATTAACTCGCTGACCGGGCGCCTGCTGGGCAGCGTGCCTGCCGATGCGGCGCGCCAGGCGGAGTGCGACGTGATGATCGTCCACACCGTCGGCACCAGGGACTAGCCCTTCCTGATCCGCGCTAGCCCCGGCTAATCCCAGGGCAACGGGCGGGCATGTACGACCGTCAGGCCCTGGGTGGCGCGAGTCATGGCCACGTAGAGGTCGTTGAGCCCCTGGGGGGAGCTCTCCACAATGTCCGCCGGCTCGACCAAGATCACCTCGTCGAACTCCAGCCCCTTCGCGGCGGCGGTATCCACAAGCACAACCTCCGCGCCCGCTTTGTCCGTCATGGACTCGCTCTGTTCCGCTACTTGCTCCGTCACAACGTCCTCTAGGCGCGCAGGGTCCGCAGTAATCACACCGATCAGGCCAGCTTCACCCGTGAGTTCCCGGGCCTGCTCGACCGCGGCCTGAACCTTTGAACCAAGATCGGCGCCCTCAACCGGCACGTACCGCACCCCGGTGCCCGATTCGCGCAGGGCTAGGGGAGAAGGCTGGGAGGGGTCGATCTCGTGCAACAGTGGCGCGGCTAGGTCCGCAATGTCCTTCGGGGTGCGGTAGTTCACCGTCAGCTGGTGCAGCTGCCAGCGGTCGGCCACGAAGGGGGAGAGCGCCTCCGCCCAGCTATCCACCCCGCCTGGATTGCCGGTCTGCGCCGGGTCGCCCACCAAAGTCATCCACTTATTCGGCGAGCGGCGGAACACCATCCGCCAGGCCATCTCGCTGAGCTCTTGGGCCTCGTCCACAATCACGTGCCCGAACGCCCACCGGCTATCGGCTGCCGCGCGTTCGGCAGTCGTGCGGTGGTCGCGGACTCGCTGGCGGGCGGCCAGCGTTTCGGCGTCGATAACGTCGTAGGCCATCAGCACTTCGGGCGCGAAGCCATCGTCCAGGTCCTGGCTGGCCGAGCCGGTCAGGATGTCCAGTGCCTCCTGCGCCTCGGTGATCTTCTCCAACCACTGCTCGCGCTCCTCGGCGGCGGTCTCCTCGTCGGAGACATAGCCCAGCATGTCGATTAGTTCGTCGATGAGTGGCGCGTCGGCGTCAGTCCATTCACCGCTGGAGTGGGCGGCCAGGCCGCGCCACGTGTCCTCGTCGTAGTCGACGGCGATGGCCGCCGGGTCCGCGTATAGCCGTTCCAGCACCTGGGTGGGGCGCAGCTCGGGCCAGAATTGCCCGAGTGCGTCCACGACTGCCGGATCCGCACCGAGTTCCTCGCGCAGGGTGGCGATGTCGCCCTTGCCCAGCAGGTTCTCGCCTCCCAGCGGGTCGGCGCCGATGCTCTCGCCCAGAGCCTCCGCCAGCGAATTCAGCCCGTGGTCCAGGAAGGCCGCCCTCGCATGGTTGTGCGGCTTGCGGGAGCGGCGCGCGCGAGTCCTGGCCGCCCGCACCATCTTCGGCGTGAGCTGCACGTTGAGCCCGTCGATGCTGATGTCGATGCTGTCTTCCGGCACGGTCTGGTACGTCTTGATCGCATCGCCCAGGATCGTCAGCATCTCCGCCGATCCCTTGACCTCGCGCGCCAGCAGGTTCGTTTCCGGCACGGTGTGCAAGTTCGGCAGCAGGGTGCCGGGGGTTGCCAGCACCACGCCGGTTTCGCCCAGCGAAGGCAGAACCTGCGAAATGTAGGAAAGGAAGCGGTCGTTAGGGCCGATGATCAGCACACCTGTGTTATCGAGTTGCTCGCGCCATGTGTACAGCAGGTACGCTGCCCGGTGCAGCGCCACGGCCGTCTTGCCGGTTCCAGGCGCTCCCTGAACCACGGTCACGCCACGGTGTGCCGCGCGGATGATCGCGTCCTGCTCCGCCGCGATCGTCTCTACGATGTCCTGCATATACGCGGTGCGCGCCCTATTGACGGCATCGAGTAGCGCTTCTTCTTTGGCGACGCCACCTCGCGGCCCAGTACCTACCGCATCGGTCGGTCCTGCCGTGGTGGATAGCTGTTCGTCTGCCACGCTGCGCACCGTCCGACCACGGGTGGTGATGTGCCGCCGCGTGTGTACCCCGTCGGGGCGTAGGGTGGTGGCCAGGTAGAAGGGGCGGGCCAGGGGAGCACGCCAGTCCATCAGCAGGGTCCGCATCTGCTCGTCGTCATCGTACAGGCCGATGCGCCCGATGTATCGGCGATCCAGGTGTTCGTTTCCGGGGACGGGGTTCTCCGCCTCCGCATCCTCCACGTCGATGCGCCCGAACATCAGGCCAACCTCTGCCGCGGAGTAGGAATCCAGGCGCTGAGCAATGTCGCGTGCCTCGCGGTCGCGCACCATCAAACCCTGTGGGTCGTCGATATCGGCCTCCAGGCGGACAGCCTTGAGCCGCTGTTCCAGCTTCTCGCGGGCCTGGTCTACCCGTTCTAGGAGGTCGTCGAGGTAGTGCTGCTCGGCAGCGATGTCGTCGGTGGGCGACAAGGTGGGTGGGGATTCCCTTCTGCGTGTGGGGTGTTAGGTATAGAGCACGCTAGTTTACTCCCTCCGCGATGCTTTCGATAGCAAAGAACCCCTGGTAGTTGAACTAACCAGGGGCTCGTAGTGCTTTTAGCTCTTACTTGAAGCGCTTTTGCGCCTGCTTCTGAGCCTTCTTTGCTCGCTTCTGGGCCTGCTTCTGCGCCTTCTGGGCGCGCTTGCGGGACCTCTTGGTGGCCTTCTGAACGTCCTTCTTCAGGTCCTCGGCGTCAAAGTCGTCCCATGCATCCTGCGCCTTGGCAGCAGCGGACTGTGCGTAGTCGGAAGCCTGGTCGCCGAACTCAGCTGCGCGCTCGCGCAGGTTCTCGGCTGCTTCCTTCCACTCATCCTGGTGCTCGTCAACGTAGTCGGCAACCTTATCCTGCACCTGGCCAGCAACCTCCTTCGTCTTGGCGAAGAAGCCCTGGGCCTGGTCGGAAGCGTTAGCGGCGAAAGCCTTGGACTGGGTCTGAGCATTCTCCAGCATCTTCTGCTGCTCAGTCTTGCCCGGCATTGCCTGCTGCGCACGCCACTTCAGGCCCGGCTTGCCGGCGGTATCTGCAGAGGTGATGACCAGGCCACCCAGCAGCGCCAGGTCGGTGACCAGGCCGCGGATCTCCTCCTTACGCTCCGCACCATTGGACGCATTCCAGAATGCGTGGCGGGACAGCGCGGTCGGGATCTGCACGGCAGCCAGGGTAGCGGCGGCCAGGCGCGGAGCCTTACCGGTGGCCAGCAGGGCGGAGGCGACGACCTTGGTGGTGCCGACCACGCGCACGGTGGTCTCGGCATCGTCGGGAATCAGGCCGGCCTTATCCTGCGGCAGTACGGAACGCAGGGTGCCGTTGATAGCCTTTGCGTCTTCTGCATACTCGTTGCTGTTCAGCAGCATCTGGGCGCCGTCAACGGCGAAAGCGGAAGCCAGCAGCGGGCGGGCAAGGGTACGGAACATTTGGGTCTACACACTCCTCTTTAGTTGGTGGCACGACCCTTGACTGCGTTTAGTCGTGCTCGAACAATCTCCCAGGTTACCTGAATCAACCTCACCGGGAGTGGGGTCCGGGGCTACCTACCAGCCTCGCGTGGCCCACTCATCGACCTTGCCCTTTTCCTCCCCAACGGAGGTGGAATCGCCGTGGCCAGGGTGAATTCGGGTTTCTTCAGGAAGGGTGAAGATTCTGTCGCGCACGTCACCCAGGAGCTGTTGGAACTGCTCGGGGTTGTTTGTTTTTCCGACGCCACCGGGGAAAACACTGTCACCCACCCACGCTCGTGGCACGCGCCCGTCGGCCAGATCCAGCACTGCCAAGCCGCCCGGGGTGTGGCCGCGCAGCTCGACTACCTGCAGACCCAGCCCCGGCAGCTGTGCACCAGCTAGGTCCAGCGGCTCCCGCTCACCTTCGTCGTTTCCGTACACCCGATCCGGCGCCACGGGCAGCGCCTCGGCATCCAGGCGCGGTCCATGGTGGCGGGCGCCTGTCGCCTTCAGCACGTCCGCCAGCGCGCGAGTGTGGTCTGCATGCTGGTGGGTAGTAAGCACATCGGTGATGCGTACACCCAGCTGTTCGGCTAGGCCCAGCAGGTGTTCTGCATCGTCGGCGGCATCCACCAGCAGCGCTTCATCGCCCCGGCACAACAACCAACAATTGTTGTCCATAGAACCCACGGTCGTCACTGCGTACGTATGGGCGTCAGAACTAAGAACCTGCACGTCGCGCGGTGCGGAAAGATGGCTAAATTCGGTAACTTGCTGCATGGCACCACACTAGCGGTGTCCGGGCGATGGCGTAGACTAGCAGGGTTGATGCTTCAACAATTAAGGAGTAGATAGTGGCCGATCAGCTGATTGTCCGTGGAGCCAGCGAACACAACCTCAAGGGCGTGGATATCGACCTGCCACGCGACAAGATGATCGTGTTTACGGGCCTGTCCGGCTCGGGTAAGTCCTCCCTGGCCTTCGACACGATCTTCGCAGAAGGCCAGCGCCGATACGTTGAGTCTTTGAGCTCCTATGCGCGCATGTTCCTCGGGCGCATGGATAAGCCGGACGTGGAGCTGATCGAGGGGCTGTCCCCGGCAGTTTCCATCGACCAGAAGTCCACGAACCGCAACCCGCGCTCGACCGTCGGCACGGTTACCGAGATCTTCGACTACCTGCGCCTGCTGTATGCCCGCACCGGCATACCGCACTGCCCGGAGTGCGGCGGCGTGATCCAGCGGCAGACCCCGCAGGAGATCGTGGACCAGATTCTGGCGATGGAGCAGGGGCTGAAGTTCCAGGTGCTCGCGCCGGTAGTGCGCACCCGCAAGGGCGAGTTCGTGGACCTCTTCGAGGACCTGGCCGCGCAGGGCTACTCCCGCGTGCAGGTCGACGGTGCGGTGTACCAGCTGTCCAACCCGCCGACGCTAGAAAAGCAGGTCAAGCACGACATCGACGTAGTGGTGGACCGTCTGCAGGTAAAGGAATCCCAGAAGCAGCGCCTGACAGACTCGATCGAGACCGCCCTGAAGCTGGCCGACGGGATCGTGGTCCTGGACTTCGTGGGACTGCCGGATGACGATCCGCACCGCACGCGCCGATTCTCCGAGAAAATGGCCTGCCCGAACGGTCACGCGATCCAGCTGGACGAGCTGGAGCCGCGCACGTTCTCCTTCAACTCGCCCTACGGTGCCTGCCCTGCTTGTGACGGCCTGGGCACGCGCCTGGAGGTCGACGAGAAGCTGGTGATCCCGGACGAGGACGCAGCCGTGGTCGACGCGATCGCGCCGTGGTCGTCCAGCCCGAACAGCAAGTACTTCACCAAGCTGGTGAACGCACTGGGCGAGGCGATGGGCTTCGACCCGAAGTCCCCGTGGAAGGACCTGAAGGCCACCCACCGCAAGGCCATCCTGAACGGCCACAAGACGCAGATCAAGGTCAGCTACCGTAACCGCTACGGCCGTTCGCGCACCTACAACGCACCCTTCGAGGGCGTGATGCCCTTCCTGAAGCGCAAGCTCGACCAGACCGATTCCGACTGGTCCAAGGAGCGCTACCGCAGCTACATGCGTGAGGTCGCCTGCCCGACGTGCGACGGCACGCGCCTGAAGCCGGAGGTTCTGGCCGTAACTATTGCCTCGGGCGAGCAGGAGCTGTCCATCGCCGAGGTCTCTGATCTTTCTATTGCGGACGCCAGCAGCTTCCTCGATAACCTTTCTCTAAGCAAGCGCGAGGAGATGATTGCCGGGGCGGTTCTGCGGGAGATCCAGGCGCGCCTGAAGTTCCTGCTGGACGTTGGCCTGAACTACCTGTCGATGTCCCGCTCCGCGGGCACGCTCTCCGGCGGTGAGGCCCAGCGCATCCGTCTGGCTACGCAAATTGGTTCCGGTCTGGCGGGCGTGCTGTACGTGCTGGATGAGCCGTCGATCGGCCTGCACCAACGCGATAACGAGCGGCTGATCCGCACCCTGGAGCACCTGCGCGATCTGGGCAACACCCTGATCGTGGTGGAGCACGACGAAGACACGATCCGCACGGCCGACTGGCTGGTGGATATCGGTCCGCGAGCTGGCGAGTACGGCGGCGAGATCGTGTACCAGGGCGAGCCCAAGGGCATCCTCGAGGCGAAGGATTCCTTGACCGGCCAGTACCTGTCCGGTGAAAGGGTGCTGGCTGTCCCGGAGAAGCGCCGCCCGATTGATACGGACCGGGTGCTGACGGTACACGGCGCCCAGGAAAACAACCTGAAGAACGTGGACGTCACCCTGCCGTTGGGCGTGCTGACACTCATCACTGGCGTATCGGGCTCCGGTAAGTCGTCCCTGATCAACGGCATTGTGGCGAAGTCTTTGAGCAACACCCTGAACAAGGCGCGCCAGGTGCCGGGGCACCACAAGAAGATCACGGGCACGGAGCACTTGGACAAGCTGGTGCAGGTGGATCAGAGCCCGATTGGCCGTACCCCGCGATCCAACCCGGCCACGTACACGGGCGTGTTCGACAAGATTCGCAAGCTATTCGCCGAGACGACGGAGGCCAAGGTACGCGGCTACACCGCGGGCCGGTTCTCGTTCAACGTTAAGGGCGGGCGTTGCGAGGCCTGCCACGGCGACGGCACTCTGAAGATCGAGATGAACTTCCTGCCCGACGTGTACGTGCCCTGCGAGGTCTGCGAGGGCGCTCGCTACAACCGCGAGACGTTGGAGGTCCACTACAAGGGCAAGTCCATCGCCGAGGTGCTGGACATGCCGATTTCCGAGGCAGCGGAGTTCTTTGAGCCCGTTACTTCGATTTCCCGCTACCTGAACACCCTGGTGGATGTGGGCCTGGGGTACGTCCGCCTGGGGCAGGCGGCCACCACCTTGTCCGGTGGTGAGGCACAGCGCGTGAAGCTAGCCGCCGAGCTGCAGAAGCGTTCCAACGGCCGGACGGTGTACATCCTCGACGAGCCGACCACCGGCCTGCACTTCGAGGACATCCGCAAGCTGATGCTGGTGATCCAGGGGCTCGTGGACAAGGACAATAGCGTGTTCATCATCGAGCACAACCTGGACGTCATTAAGGCTGCCGACTGGATTGTGGACATGGGGCCGGAGGGCGGCTCCGGCGGTGGCACCGTTGTTGCCGAGGGAACCCCGGAGCAGGTTGCGGAAGTGGAGGCCTCCCACACCGGCCGCTACCTGCGGTCCATGCTCTGATCCTGCATCCGGGGCTGCTGGGGTTGCTGAGCCTGTTGCTGCATCGGCGGCTGTGGCTGTTGAGATTGTTGTGGCATCGGCGGCTGAGGCTGCGGCACTCGCGACTGCGGGGGAGTCTTGTTTGGCTTCTCGCGGGTGATGGCGGCAACCAGTAGCACCATGCCGCAGATGAGGAACGCCAGGGCCTGCACAAGGCCACCGAGGACGGACAGGTCGTAGAAGACAAGCTTGGCGGTGGCGAT
This sequence comes from Corynebacterium evansiae, assembly GCF_027570065.1. NCBI lineage: Bacteria > Bacillati > Actinomycetota > Actinomycetes > Mycobacteriales > Corynebacteriaceae > Corynebacterium > Corynebacterium evansiae. The sequence continues at coordinate 155,942 of NZ_JAKMUT010000006.1, forward strand.
GATCGCCAGCATCAGGCCGGGCTTCGAGTTGTTGCGGTACAGCAGGTACACGGCGCCCAACATCCAGCTGACGGAGATCAGCACGTGCGCCACCATGAATGACAGCTTCGTGGTGGAGATAGCCATAGCGACGGCGGGGATTGCGGAGGAGGCGAGCACAAGGGTGACTACGCCGATAACCAACATCGTCACTTCCGAGTTGGACTGCTTACCCGGAATCTCGCGTCCAGCGATTCCGCGCAGGCCGGTTTCGAGGAGGTATTGGTGGCGATACAGAAGCGCCACCGCTAGCGCGAGACTGACTACTAGGACGATCGCCGAGTCCGGAACACGCATGCTATCCGCCCCGACCCAGCTGCGCGGTGCGTAGGTGAACACCGCTAGGAAAGAGCACATCAGCGAGATCCATGCGACATTCTTAGGCATGCGCGGCAATCCCCATACAACGGCTGCGGTGTATAGCAGCAGACCCACAGCGACGATGATGCTCCCGTAGCCAAACGCCGAGGCCTCAGCGGGGGAATGCCGTAGTTCAGAATCCAATGCGTACCACTGGAAGAAGCGGATGATGAAGACAATGGGGAGAGTGCCGGCGGAGATTATAAAAGCGAACGCATTGGCCAGCTGTGGGGGAAGCGGTTCGGTTCCTGGAATCTGGAAGTCCGCTTGGAAGATGCCACCGTTGACGCGAGCGATGATGTATGCGCACGCAGTTACTAGGGAGATAAAGACAACAGCCGCCCAGGAATTGCTGGACAACAGGCACACCGACGGAATGATCACCACGGCAACTACGCCGCTGAGGTGAAGCTGGCGGGATGCAAACGGTGGGACGAAGCTGATAATCGTCACGAGCGCGAAGCCCACCACGCCGAGCAGGAACGTCGAAAGCATGAAGGGTGCACTCAGCAGCATCGCGCAGATGTAAGTAATGGTCGCGGTGGTCTGAAGCTTGAACCACGGGCGACCCCAGCGGGCTGCGAAGCCGCAGATAGCGGCGGCGATCAGGCTGCCGGCGAAGTAACCATTGTGGATTTCGCGTTGTACTTCCTGGTCGGCGGGGAACATGGAGAGGAAGTTCGCTGCCGCCGGCAGGATGAATAGAGGCGCGAAGGCGGTGACGACCACTGCGAGGACTTCCTTCTTCCAGGCATATGCCAGAGCCAATGCGCCCGCACATATGACTACCGTCAGCACGCTACCGAGCGCCTCACCGAACCATCCCAGGTTGAACACCGCGACCCAGAGGTCCGCCAAACCGCCCAGTGTGGCAACTATCAATAGCGCCGACGAGCTCACTCCGTCTGGTTGCTTCTTGTGCACGATCGTCGACGTCACGGCCAGGCCGCCACAGATCACCGCAGCGAGAATCACCGCTCCCTCCGGAGTAAGGATTCCGGAAGCGTAGGCCAGTAGAGCCAGGAAGGTGAGTCCGACAACCGTGATGGAGCCGCCAATGATCGCCAGCAGGCGAGTAACCAGGTCTTCCTTTTCCCACCACTGTTGCAGCTTGTTTGGCTCCTTTGGCTCCTGCTGCTTCGCTGCTGGTTGGGGCTGTGGCTGAGGGGCAGCTGGTCGCGGAGCCTGAGGTCGCGATGCCTGCGGGCGGGGTGCCTGAGGTCGCGATGCCTGCGGGCGCGATGCCTGCGGACGCGCTGGCGCTTGCTGCTTTGGCGGAGCGAACTCCTGGCGTGGCGGTTGCGCAGAACGCGCCGGGTGGTGCTGCGCCTGTTGTGGCTGTTGTTGACGCTGAGCCGGCGTGGGCTGAGGTTGTGCGGGCTGAGGCTGCGCTGGTTGAGGTTGTGCAGATTGAGGCTGTGCGGGCTGAGGCTTGGGAACTTGAGTCCGCTCCATCTTGCGTTCAGCCGACCGTTCAGCGGGCGCAGGCGAGTGCTTCTGTGGGGCCTGAGCCGGCGGGGCCTGTAAGTCCGGTTTGGGGCGCGGGGGAGGTGAGGCTGGGGGCGTCACTAAGGAAGAAGAACTAGCAGCGACTCGTTGCGCCTGTGAGAGCCTTTGTTGATTAAGAGCGACCTCTCGCAAAATACTGATCATCTGCGTTTGCGCCTGCACCTGCGAGCGGGCAAGGTCATCGATGCGCTTGATGAGGTCGTTGGTGGGCTGTGCGGATCCGTTAGAAGAGTTATTCATGGCTCAAAAGTTTATTCTCGTTTGGCGCGCCAGGGCGCAGTATCGGTTTTGGTAAATGCTCGGACTATTGTTATACTTCCAAGCACTACCGTCTCGTTCCGTGGGTTTGATTCCCTATTCGTCTTGAATTCGTCTCAAACCAACGGAAACGGGCTGCAAGTGGAGATTCCTTCTCCCACCTAGAGACCGCCTATAGAGGTTGGGCTCGGGTCGTAGCCACAGGCACGGATGGGTTCAGGAGAATCCAGAAGTGGAATGCGTGATGCAGGGCAGTTGTTCCCGCCGGCGCAAAATGGCTGTGATTGTGGGGGAACACAGGGGATCTTCAGTACTGCAGGGGTCGGTAAGACATTAACCAAAACTGCTACTGAGGAGTTCACATTAGCGCAGAAGCTCGCATCAACGACCGTATTCGAGTCCCTGAGGTCCGACTCGTCGGTCCAGGCGGCGAACAGGTCGGTATCGTCAAAACAGACGATGCGCGAAAGCTGGCCTATGAAGCTGACCTCGACCTTGTAGAGGTTGCACCGAACGCCAAGCCGCCCGTGGCAAAGATCATGGACTACGGCAAGTTCAAGTACGAGCAGGCCCAGAAGGCACGCGAAGCTCGTAAGAACCAGCAGCAGACCGTGGTGAAGGAACAGAAGTTCCGTCCGAAGATCGACGACCACGACTACGAGACCAAGAAGGGCAACGTCATTCGTTTCCTGCAGAAGGGCTCCAAGGTCAAGGTCACGATCATGTTCCGCGGGCGTGAGCAGTCTCGCCCGGAGCTCGGGTTCCGGTTGCTTGAGCGACTGGCAAACGACGTCGAGGAATACGGCGTAGTTGAGACCCGTGCCAAGCAAGACGGTCGCAACATGACCATGGTGCTGGGCCCGGTCCGCAAGGGCAAGAAGTAGTAACAGAACTAGTTGTTAGAGGTTTTTCACCAATGAAGCAGAAGACTCACAAGGGTGCCGCAAAGCGCATCAAGATCTCCGGTTCCGGCAAGCTGCGTCGCGAGCAGGCTAACCGCCGCCACCTGCTGGAGGGCAAGCCCTCCAAGCGCACCCGTCGCCTGAAGGGCACCGAGGACGTCGCTCCGGCCGATGTCAAGCGCATGAAGCGTCTGCTGGGCAAGGCATAACTTAAAGCCCACTTTTCCACCCCAATACACCCAACCGCGTCATCGAGTGGATTCAGCGCTTGAGAAAGTGCTGGTTCGAGGCGCGCACACTTAAAGAAAAGGAAGTATCACCGTGGCACGTGTCAAGCGCTCAGTGAACGCCAAGAAGAAGCGTCGCGAAGTACTGAAGTCCGCCAAGGGCTACCGTGGTCAGCGCTCCCGCCTGTACCGCAAGGCAAAGGAGCAGATGCTCCACTCCAAGACTTACGAGTTCCGCGATCGCAAGGCTCGTAAGAACGAGTTCCGCAAGCTGTGGATCCAGCGCATCAACGCTGGTGCTCGCCAGAACGGCATGACCTACAACCGTCTGATCCAGGGCCTGCGCCTGGCCGAGATTGAGGTCGACCGCAAGAACCTGGCTGAGCTGGCCGTCAACGACTTCGACGCATTCACCGCTCTGTGCGAGGCTGCCAAGGCTGCCCTGCCGGAGGACGTTAACGCACCGGCTGCTTCCTAAAGCCAGCCCTAAACGCGTAACGCGCACCCCATCCTGGACACCCAGGGTGGGGTTTTCTCGTATGGGGCCGTATGTACGCGGCGATTCCCGATAGATTGGAGGGGCAGCCCCGGATATAGCCGGGCAGAAGTCCGTTAAAGCTAAGGAGAATCCGCATTGAAGACCTACACGCGCGCCGCACTGGCAGCAGTCCTGGCTTTGTCTCTCGGCGGTTCCCTAGCATCATGCAACATGAGCACCAACGAAGACGCGGAACGGGCTATGCAGGAAGCCTCGGAAGGCCCAGGTGGCTCGGAAAGGGCCGGTGATGAGGATCTCTCCTATGCCGATATGTCGGAGGAGGACTTCGCAGCGAAGGCCGCAAAGACCGTCGAGGATTTCATTCAAACCAACTTTGATTCCTCTTTGGTCAAGACAATCGAAAGGCTCCCCGGCGAGGATAAAGCGTTGCTCAAGCGGGCCAACACGGTGGCTAACGTCGAGAAGCTCTCCGACGAAGAGAAGGATGAACTCTTCGAAGTAGCCGACAAGGTGTACAACGTGCGTCACTTCATCGCGGGGGTTGATGACATGAGCGATGAAGACCGCGGTGCGGTAGTTGTTGGCCTGAACCACAGCCTCGACGGTGTCTGGCGGTTCTTTGGTGGCCACGGCGCGGTGGAGGTGACAGCGCATCCGGAGAAGGCAAAGGTCGATAGTGCTCGTACGAAGGTGGAGTTCCCGATGGGTTCCCTCGAAATGCACATGCATGGCATCGAGGCGAGTCAGCAGGAGCCCCTTGCCGTTGTCGTGGACGGCGGTCAGCTCCGCATTCATGGCCAGTATCTCATCGATATTGCGCAGGAGGCCAAGGATGGGACGATGACGCGCACTCATTCCAAGAACGGCGTTACCACGACGGAGAAGGAGCAGATGACCCTGTTCGAAAACTAGGTCAATTAAGCTGTGGGGTATGAACCCGCAGGATGCCCAAGAGCTTTTCACCGAAAGAACCCCTCGCATTGTCAACGCAGCCAAGCTTCACCGGGCGGCTGCGCGTAAGAAGGCGGGGGTTTTCCTTGTGGAGGGGGAGAACAGCGTAGAGGCCGCCATTGCCACCGGAAGTGCCACGGACGTGTACGTCACGCTGGCTGCCGCGGAGCGTTTCGAGCCGATTATCCGCACCGCCGGCTACCTCAATATCTACGTGCACTACATCACGGACAAGGCGGCCAAGCACCTTTCTGATACCGCCACGACTACAGGTTTGTTTGCCGTGTGCAAGCCGGTGTTGTGGTCTGTCGGTAAGGTATTGACGCCCCAGCCTCGGCTAGTGAGCGTCCCAGTGGAAACCAACGACCCCGGCAATGCGGGCACCCTGATCCGTGTGGCCGATGCCATGGGCGCGGATGCCGTGGTGTTCGCCGGGGAGACTGTCGACCCGCAGTCGTGCAAAGCCGCTCGCGCCTCCGCGGGCTCGCTGTTCCACGTGCCGGTGGCCCGCTCCACCAACGTGAAGGACGTGTTGGGCCAGCTGCGCGCCCAGGGGCTGCAGATTCTCGCCACCGCGGCCGACGGGGAGGTCAGTCTGGATGATGCCGGGGAGATCCTCACCAAGCCCACCGCGTGGCTGTTCGGTAATGAGGCGCACGGGCTGGGCGAGGAACTGCTGGCCGAGGCGGACCTGCGAGTTTCCATCCCGATCCGTGGGCGCGCGGAATCCCTCAACCTTGCCACTGCGGCCTCCATCTGCATGTATGAATCGTCCCGCATCCAGGCGGCGGCACAGGAGGCTGCTGGGGGAGCAGCCGAAGACTGATAGCCCCAACTCGGTGCGGCAGTGGGCCAGCCGGGTATTATTAACGAGGTTAAGCCGTGCACGTAGAAAGAGGAGCGCACTGAAGTGACGGATTCCGCGGACACTCCCCAGGTAGAGCTTTCGGAGCAGGGGCTCAACGCCGCAGCAGACGCAGCCGAGAAGGCCTTTGCCGAGGCTGCAAATCTGGAGGAACTGGCGGCCGCTCGCCGCGAGCACCTGGGCGACGATGCCCCCATTCCGGCCGCCCGCCGTAGCCTGGGCAGCCTGCCGAAGGATCAGCGCAAGGACGCTGGCCGCCTGGTGAACATGGCGCGGGGTCGCGTCGAAAAGCGCTTCGCCCAGGTCAAGGCTGAGCTCGAGCGCAAGCGCAACGAGGAAGTCCTGCGTGCCGAGCGCATCGACGTCACCGAGCCGACCACCCGCGGTCAGCGCGGCGCCCAGCACCCGATCACCATCCTGTCCGAACAGATCGCTGACATCTTCGTTGGCATGGGCTGGGAGATCGCCGACGGCCCGGAGGTCGAGGCAGAGTACTTCAACTTCGACTCCCTGAACTTCATCCCAGACCACCCCGCGCGCACGCTACAGGACACCTTCCACATCGCTCCGGAGGGCTCCGGCCAGGTGCTGCGCACCCACACCTCTCCGGTGCAGATGCGCACGATGCTCTCCCGCGACCTGCCGATCTACATTGCCTGCCCGGGCCGCGTGTTCCGCACCGATGAGCTGGACGCCACCCACACCCCCGTGTTCCACCAGGTCGAAGGCCTGGCCGTGGATAAGGGGCTGACGATGGCGCACCTGAAGGGCACGCTGGATCACCTGGCCAAGACGCTGTTCGGCGAGGAAGCCAAGACCCGCATCCGCCCGAACTACTTCCCGTTCACTGAGCCCTCCGCCGAGGTGGACGTCTGGTTCGCCGACAAGAAGGGCGGCGCTGGCTGGATCGAGTGGGGCGGTTGCGGCATGGTCAACCCGAACGTCCTGATCGCCGCGGGCGTGGATCCGGAGGAGTACTCCGGCTTCGCCTTCGGCATGGGCATCGAGCGCACCCTGCAGTTCCGCAACGGCCTGCCCGACATGCGCGACATGGTGGAGGGCGATGTGCGCTTCACCCTGCCGTTCGGCGTTCGCCGCTAGAGCAATTTCCCCCAGAGCACCAGAGCATCCCAGAGCACCCCATTTAGAGCCCCAACCAAGGATCTTTCGAAAATCATGCTTATTTCCCAGTCGTGGCTGACCCGAATCCTGCAGACCTCCAACCCGCAGTGGAGCGTGAGCGCCGAGGAGTTCGACGCCGGCTTCGTCCGCGTTGGCTTCGAGACCGAGGGGTACGAGGCGATCCCCGAAACCACCGGCCCGCTGGTGATCGGTCGCGTCGAAAAGATCGAGGAGCTCACCGAGTTCAAGAAGCCGATCCGTTACTGCGACGTCAACGTCGGCCAGGCCAACGGCACCGGCGAGCTGCAGCACATCATCTGTGGCGCGCGGAACTTCGCCGAGGGCGACAACGTCGTCATCGCCCTGCCCGGCACGGTGCTGCCCGGCCCGTTCGAGATCTCGGCGCGTAAGACCTACGGCAAGATCTCCGAGGGCATGATCTGTTCTGCGATGGAGGTGGGCCTGGCCAGCCAGCAGAACGCGGGGATCATGACTATTTCTGACGCCGATTTGGCCAGCGCCAACCTCAAGGTAGGCGACGACGCGCGTGGGCTGCTGGGTTTGCAGGACACCATCTTCGACGTGAACATCACCCCGGACCGCGGCTACGCGCTGTCGGCCAGGGGACTCGCCCGCGAGTTGGCGTCCAGTTTTGACCTGCAGTTCCGCGACCCGGCGCAGGATCCGGCAGCAGCGGCGATGCGCAACGACCTTTTCGCCGGCCTGCCCGGCACCGACGGCGAGGTGCAAGCGCTGAAGGTCGACGAGGACACGAAGTGCTCCAAGTTCGGCATGCGCAAGGTCACCGGCATCGATCCGCAGGCGGAGTCCCCGCTATGGCTGCAGCGAGAGCTGATGCTGTGCGGACAGCGCCCAGTGAACCCGGCGACGGACGTGACGAACTACGTGATGTTCCTGCTGGGCCAGCCGATGCACGCCTTCGACGCGGATAAGGTCACCGGAGAGCTGCACGTCCGCCTGGCGAAGAAGGGGGAGAAGCTGACCACGCTGGATGACGTGGAGCGCACCCTCGACCCGGAGGACGTGGTGATCTCCGACGAGTCCGGTATCCAGTCGCTGGCTGGCGTGATGGGCGGTTCGACCTCCGAGATTTCCGAGGCGACCACCAACGTGCTGTTCGAGGCCGCACACTGGGATCAGATCACCGTGGCCCGCACGTGCCGCCGCCACAAGCTTTCCTCCGAGGCCTCCCGCCGCTTCGAGCGCGGCACGGACGCCGCCATTATCGAGGACGCGCTGGACTTCGCCGTCGCACTGCTGGTGAACATCGCTGGTGGCCAGGTGGAGGAGGGGCGCACTCTGGTCGGTGCGGTTCCGGAGATGCCGATGATCACCATCCACACCTCCCTGCCGGGCAAGACCGCGGGCAAGATCTACCCGGACGGCACCACCATTTCCCGCCTGCGGGAGGTCGGCTGTGAGGTGCGCGAGACCGGCTCCCGCGACGACAACGGCGCCCGCGAGATCGAGGTCACCCCGCCGACCTGGCGCCCGGATCTGACGATGCCCGCCGACCTGGTGGAGGAGGTTCTGCGCCTGGAGGGCCTGGAGGACATCCCCTCTATCGTCCCGACCGCCCCGGCTGGCCGCGGCTACACCCCACGCCAGCGGATGCGCCGCAACGTGGGCCAGGCCCTGGCCTGGGCGGGTTACGCAGAGATCCTGCCGACCCCGTTCATCGCCAACGACGTATTCGACGTCTGGGACCTGCCAGCGGATGACCCGCGCCGTCTGACGGTGAAGGTACAGAACCCGCTGGAGAGCGACTACGCCTGCATCGGCACTACGCTGCTGCCGTCCATGATCGAATCCCTCCGCCGCAACGTCACCCGTGGCCAGCGCGATGCAGCCCTTTACGGCGTGGAGCAGGTTTCCGTACCGAAGTCGGCCAAGCCGTTCTCGCCGATGCCTTCTGTAAAGCAGCGCCCGGGGGCAGAGGAGCTGCAGGAGCTGCTGGATTCCCTGCCCGCCCAGCCGCTGCACGTAGCCGTTGTGGCTACGGGTAACCGGCAGCTGCAGGGCACCTGGGGTGAGCCGGAGGCATTCACTGCGGCCGACGCCATCGAATCCGCCCGTGTGGTCGCCCGTGCCGCCGGCGTGGAGATCACCGTGCGCAACGCAGAGTACTTGCCGTGGCACCCGGGCCGCTGTGCTGAGATTCTGGTGGGCGACAAGGTCGTTGGCCACGCAGGCGAGCTGCACCCGCAAGTCTGCGAGCGCGCGGAGCTGCCGCCGCGCACCGTGGCCATGGAGATGAACCTGGACGAGCTGCCGCTGAGGGAGACCTTCCCGCGCCCGGTGCTGTCTGCATTCCCGGCGGTGCTGCAGGACATCGCGGTCGTCGTTGACGAGGCCACCCCGGCCCAGGACGTTGAAGATGCCCTGCGTGCTGGCGCTGGCGAGCTGTTGGAGGAGATCCGACTGTTCGACGTCTACCACTCCGAGTCCCTGGGAGAGGGCAAGCGCTCGCTGACCTTCAGCCTGCGCTTCCGCGCGCCCGACCGCACTCTGACGGAGGAAGAGGCCAGCAAGTCCCGCGAGGCGGCCCTGCAATCAGCCACCGAGAAGGTGGGCGCACAGCTTCGCGCCTAAGTGCATAATTCCCATAAACCTGAATAATTTGCAATTTTGGTTCCAGTAGGGCAGAATCGTCCTATGTTGAAAATTGCAGTAGCAGGCGCCAGTGGGTACGCGGGTGGCGAGGCTCTTCGCCTCCTATTGAATCACCCCGGCTACGGCGTGGACTTCGAAATCGGTTCGCTGACCGGCGGTTCCAACGCGGGCACGCGATTCGGCGAACTCAACCCGGGACTGCCCGCCCTGGCGGATCGCGTGCTCGAAGAGACGACCGAGGAAGTTCTCCGCGGGCACGCCGCTGCAATCCTGGCCCTCCCTCACGGAGTCTCCGCCGCTCTGGATCTGCCGGAATCCATGAAGATCGTGGACTGCGGCGCGGACTACCGACTGAAGAACGCCAACCACTGGGCGCGCTTCTACGGCACCCCGCACGCCGGCACCCGCACCTACGGCATCCCGGAGATGCCTGGCCGCCGGGAAGAGATCGCGGCCACCAATTACGTCGCTGCCCCCGGTTGCTTCCCGACCGGCGCCACGATGGCCCTCATGCCCGCTATTGCTAGCGGCCTGATGGCCCCGCAGATCAGCGTGGTTTCCGTCACCGGCACCACCGGTGCTGGTAAGAAGGCCGCCGTGAACCTGCTGGGTTCGGAGACCATGGGGAACTTGCGCGCCTATGGCGTGGGCACCCACCGCCACGCGCCGGAGATCAAGCAGAGCGTGGAAGAGCTGCTGGCTCCCGGCTACTCCTCGGACGACGTACACGTGACCTTCACCCCGGTGCTGGCCCCGCTGACCCGCGGCATCCTCACCACCGTCACCGCCCCCGCGCGTGGCCAGTCGAGCGATATCCGCCGTGCCTACGAGAAGTTCTGCGCCAACGAGCCCTTCCTGCATCTGCTGCCAGAGGGCCAGCAGCCGGAGGTGAAGAGCGTCGTCGGTTCCAACATGGTGCACATCCAAGTGGAGGTCGCCGACGGCATGGTCATCGCCACCAGCGCCATCGATAACCTCACAAAGGGCACCGCAGGTGCCGCCATCCAATGCCTCAACCTGATGTTCGGTTGGGAAGAAACCGCGGGACTCCCGCAGACGGGGCTCTGATTCTCAGTTATGACCAGTGCAGACAAGAACAACCCGGATACCAGCACTGCCCAAGGCTCCTCCGCGGACCTCGGCGTGACCGTTCCCAAGGGCTTTAGCGCCGCAGCTGTGACGGCGGGGATCAAGCCCTCCGGCAAGTCGGATATGGCTCTGATCCGCAACGACGGACCCGATGCCATCGCCGCAGCCATGTTCACCCGCAATCAGGTCACCGCCGCCCCCGTTCGCTACACCAAGGCGAACAACGACGGCACCTTCCGCGCCGTCGTGGTCAACTCCGGCAACGCCAACGCCTGCAACGGAGCCCAGGGTGACAAGGATGCGCGCGTTACCGCTGAGAAGGCCGCCGAGCTGCTGGGATGCCAGCCCAGCGACGTTGCCGTGTGTTCCACCGGCCTGATCGGCGATGTGCTGCCGATGGATAAGGTCCTCGCCGGAGTCGGCGAACTCGCCGGCGAGCTCGACCAGTCCATCACCGCCGGCAACGATGCTGCCCGCGCCATCATGACCACCGACCTCGTCGCTAAGGAGGCCGTCTACCACGGCGAAGGTTGGTCCATCGGCGCCATGGGCAAGGGTGTCGGCATGATGGCCCCGTCGCTGGCTACGATGCTCGTGTTTATTACTACGGACGCCCACCTTCCCAACGCCGACATGGCCCACGAGGCCCTGGCGGGCGCCACTCCGACAACCTTCGACTGCATCGACATCGACGGCGCGACCTCAACCAACGACACTGTGCTGCTGATGGCCTCCGGCGCTTCCGGCATCACCCCGGACGCAGAGGAATTCAACGCTGCGATCCACCAGGTGTGCCTCGATATTGCGATGCAGCTACAGGCGGACGCTGAGGGCGTCACAAAGAGAGTGTCCATCACCGTCGGCGGCGCAGAAACGGACGCGGACGCACAGACCGCAGCGCGCGTCATCGGCCGCGACAACCTGTTTAAGTGTGCGATGTTCGGCTCCGACCCGAACTGGGGCCGCGTGCTGGCTGCCGTAGGAATGGCGCCGGTGAAGATGAACCCGGAGGCCATCAGCGTGTCCTTCAACGGACACCCGGTGTGCATCAACTCCACGGGCGCGCCCGGTGCCCGCACCGTGGATCTCTCGGGCGCCGACATTGCCGTCGAGGTGGACCTCGGCGTAGGCGAGGGGCGCGCGACGGTATGGACGACCGACCTGTCGTACTCCTACGTGGAGATCAATTCGGAATACTCCACCTAGTTCATCCAGCTCACCCAGCTTGCCCAGAGCTCACCCGCACAACGGATCTACCAGGAAACGCACCAATGAACCCCAAACACACTCCCATCGATACCACCGGGCTGACCCCCGAGATGCGCAGCCATGTGCTGGCCGAGGCCCTGCCGTGGCTGCTGCACTACCGCGACAAGATCGTGGTGGTGAAGTACGGCGGCAACGCGATGATCGACGAGGATCTGAAGCGCGCCTTCGCCGCCGACATGGTCTTCCTGCGCGCCATCGGCGCCCGCCCGGTTGTGGTCCACGGCGGCGGCCCGCAGATCAACGAGATGCTGAAGACCGTCGGCCTGGAGGGCGAGTTTAAGGGCGGCTTCCGCGTGACCACCCCGGAGGTCATGGAGTACGTCCGCATGGTGCTGTTCGGCAAGGTCGGCCGTGAGCTGGTCGGGCTGATCAACGAGCACGGCCCCTACGCCGTCGGCGCCTCGGGCGAGGATGCCGGCCTGTTCACCGCCTCTAAGCGCAAGGTCACGATCGATGGGGAAGAGGTCGACCTGGGCCGCGTGGGGCAGATCGAGCACGTCGACGCCGAAAGCCTGATCGACCTCATCGACGCTGGCCGCATCCCCGTGGTCTCCACGGTCGCACCGGATGACCAGGGGCGGATCTACAACATCAACGCAGATACCGCCGCCGGCGCGCTGGCAGGTGCCCTGGGCGCCGAGAGGCTCGTGATGCTCACCAACGTCAAGGGCTTGTACACCGACTGGCCGAACAAGGAATCGCTGGTATCCAGCCTGACCCCGGAGCAGCTCTCCGACCTGCTGCCCAACCTGGATTCCGGCATGGTGCCGAAGATGGAGGCCTGCCTGGACGCGCTGCGTAGCGGCGTGCAGGCCGCGCACGTCATCGACGGCCGTATTCCGCACTCCGTAATCTTGGAGCTGATGACCACCGGAGGTATCGGCACCATGATCTGCCCCGCGGGCTGGGAAGACGTCACCAGCCCCGACATCAACTATCGGGAGGATCTCCCATGACCCAGAACCTAGAGAACGCATCTAACGACTGGCAGGGCCACTGGAACGCCGCGCTGTTCGAAACCTATGGCACCCCGCCGCGCGAGCTGGTCTCTGGCCGCGGCACCATCGTCACCGACGCGGAAGGCAACGAGTACCTCGACCTGCTGTCCGGCATCGCCGTGAACGCTCTGGGGCACGCTCACCCTGCCATCGTTGACGCCGTAACGAATCAGATCGCTACGCTCAGCCACACGTCTAACCTGTTCGCCCACCCGCAGGTGATCAAGCTCGCCGAGCGGCTGAAAGGCCTGCTGGGAGAGCAACACGGGGAGGCCGCCAAGGCGGTGGCCGGTGCCCGCGTGTTCTTCTCCAACTCCGGCGCCGAGGCCAACGAGGCTGCCTTCAAGATCGCCCGCGCCACCGGCAAGACCAAGATCCTGGCCGCCGAGCGTGGCTTCCACGGCCGCACCATGGGCGCCCTCGCCCTGACCGGCCAGCCGGATAAGCAGGAGCCCTTCAAGCCCCTGCCCGGTGGCGTGGAGTATTACCCCTACGGCGACATCGAAGCCCTGCGGGAGATGGCTGACGACGACACTGCTGCGATCTTCCTGGAGTCCATCCAGGGCGAAACCGGCGTGATCCCCGCCCCGGACGGCTTTCTTGCCGCCGTGCGCGAGCTGTGCGATGCCCACGACATCCTCATGGTCGTCGACGAGGTGCAGGCCGGCATGGGCCGCACCGGCCAGTGGTTCGGCTTCCAGCACGAGGCCGGTGTGCTGCCGGACGTCATCACCATGGCCAAGGGACTGGGCGGTGGCCTGCCGATCGGCGCCACGCTCGCCCTGCCGAAGGCGCAGCTGCTGGCCAAGGGGATGCACGGCACCACTTTCGGCGGAAACCCTGTCGTCTGCGCGGCCGCGAATGCCGTTATCGACACGATCGAGTCCGAGGACCTGCTGGACAACGTAGCCACCCAGTCGCAGGCAATCCGCGACGGCCTGGCCGATCACCCGAGCGTGCAGAGCATCCGTGGCCGCGGGCTGATGCTCGGTATCGTCCTGGATGCGCCCCTTAACCTGGATCCGCTGGACTACGGGCTGATCGTCAACAAGCCCCAGCCCGATGTGATCCGCCTGGTCCCGCCGCTGAATATTTCGACGGATGAGGTGCAGCGGGGCGTCACAAAGATTAGGCAGATGCTGGACGACAACCGCGCGCAGAACTAGTAACCGCACAAAGAACGGAAGACACCACATGACAAACCTGCACCTGCAGAACAAGGGGCCGCTGCGCCACATGCTGGCCGACGACGACCTCACCCCGGAAGAGCAGGCCGAAGTGCTGGCGCTGGCCGAGGAGCTGAAGGACAACCGCTACGGCAACGGCTACCGCAACCTGCTGGAGCGCCGCTCCGTTGCCGTGCTGTTCGACAAGACCTCTACGCGCACGCGCTTTTCTTTTGACGCCGGCATCACCGAGCTGGGCGGCAACGCCATCGTCGTGGACAGCGGAAGTTCGCAGATGGGGAAGGGAGAGACCTTCCAGGACACTGGCGCGGTCCTGTCCCGCTACGTCACCGCGATTGTCTGGCGCACCGGCGCGCACGACAACCTCCACCAGATGGCGGAGACCGCGGGCGTGCCGATCGTCAACTCCCTGTCCGACGACTTCCACCCCTGCCAGATCCTCGCCGACCTGGTGACCATCAAGGAACACAAGGGCGAGCTCAAGGGCCTGAACGCGGTGTACTTCGGCGACGGCGCGAACAACATGGCCAACAGCTACATGCTGGGATTCGCCACGGCGGGAGTGAACATCACCATCGCCGCACCAGAGGGTTTCCAACCGGAGGCGAAGTTCGTGGAACGCGCCAAGAAGCGCGCCGAACTGACCGGCGCGACTGTGACCGTCACCGACAAGGTGGACGCCACGGGGGCGGACGTGGTGATTACCGACACCTGGCTGTCCATGGGGCAGGATGCCTCCGAAGACCGCAGCGCGCTGCGGGCCTACCAGGTGGACGAAAAGCTGATGGGTACCGCCAAGGACGATGCAATCTTCCTGCACTGTTTGCCGGCTTATCGCGGCAGCGAGGTGACGCCGGAGGTCATCGACGGGCCGCAGTCGGTGGTCTTCGATGAGGCGGAGAATCGCCTGCACGCACAGAAGGCACTGTTGGTATGGCTTCTTCGCTAACTCGCACAGCCCGGCAGGACATGATCGGGCGGATCATCGGTGCCGAGAAGGTCGGCAGCCAGCGCGAGCTGCTGGGAATCCTGGTGAACCGCGGCATCGACGTCACCCAGGCCACCCTGTCGCGCGACCTGGTGGACCTCGGCGCGAAGAAGGTGCGCGTGGGCGGGGAGGTTTACTACTCCCTGTCCGACGATGTGCGCGTGGATGGGCCGGACAAGCTGCGGCGCGTCCTGGCCGAGCTGCTGGTCGACCACGACCACTCCGGAAACATCGCCGTACTGCGCACCCCACCCGGCGCTGCGCAGTACCTGGCCAGCATCCTGGACCGCTCGGACGTAAACCGAGTGGTGGCCACCATCGCCGGCGACGATACCGTGTTCGTCCTGGCACGGGAGCCGCTCAACGGCAAGGAGCTGGGGGAGTACTTCTTCCAGCTGGCACATAGCTAAAATCAAATAACGGATACAACAACTAGAACGCAAGAAGACTTTCGAAGGGAAGCGTAAAGAATGAAGGATCGCGTAGTACTCGCATACTCCGGCGGGCTGGATACCACCGTGGCCATCAGCTGGATCGCCAAGGAGCGCAATGCAGAGGTCGTCTGCGTCTCCATCGACCTGGGTCAGGGCGGCGAGGACATGGAGACCGTCCGCCAGCGCGCCCTCGGTGCCGGCGCCGTGGAGTCCATCGTCGTGGACGCCCGCGACGAGTTCGCCAACGACTACTGCCTGCCGACCATCAAGGCCAACGGCATGTACATGAAGGAGTACCCGCTGGTCTCCGCGATCTCCCGCCCGCTGATCGTCAAGCACATGGCGGATGCAGCCAAGGAGCACGGTGGTACCGCCGTCGCCCACGGCTGCACTGGCAAGGGCAACGACCAGGTCCGCTTCGAGGTTGGCTTCGCCAACACCGCCCCGGACCTGGAGATCATCGCCCCGGTCCGCGACTACGCCTGGACCCGCGAGAAGGCCATCGCCTTCGCCGAGGAAAACGGCATCCCGATCGAGCAGTCCAAGTCCTCCCCGTTCTCCATCGATCAGAACGTGTGGGGCCGTGCCGTGGAGACCGGCTTCCTGGAGGATCTCTGGAACGCCCCGACCAAGGACGTTTACGCCTACACCGAGGATCCGGGCCTGGGCCAGGCACCGGACGAGGTCATCATCTCCTTCGAGTCCGGCGTGCCGGTGGCCATCGACGGCAAGAAGGTCACCGTCCTGGAGGCCATCGAGGAGCTGAACCGCCGCGCAGGTGCGCAGGGTGTCGGCCGCCTGGACATGGTTGAGGACCGCCTGGTGGGCATCAAGTCCCGCGAGATCTACGAGGCTCCGGGCGCCATTACCCTGATCCGCGCCCACGAGGCTCTGGAGGCGGTCACCGTCGAGCGCGAGCTGGCCCGCTACAAGCGCGGCATCGACGCCGAGTGGTCCAACCAGGTTTACGACGGCCTGTGGTTCAGCCCGCTGAAGCGCTCCCTGGATGCGTTTATCGACTCCACTCAGACCCACGTCACCGGCGACATCCGCCTGGTGCTGCACGCCGGTGCCATCACCGTCAACGGCCGCCGCTCCGGTAAGTCCTTGTACGACTTCAACCTGGCTACCTACGACGAGGGCGACTCCTTCGACCAGTCCATGGCCCGCGGTTTCGTGGAGCTGCACGGCCTGTCCTCCAAGATCGCCGCTAAGCGCGACCTGGCTAACTAGGTGACCAGCTAACTAGGCAACTGGATAAATAGAGCAGAAAGGCACACCCAAACATGACCACCGAGGCACACGGCACGAACGAGGGCGCCCTGTGGGGCGGCCGATTCTCCGGCGGCCCAACTGAGGCGATGGCCGCCCTGTCGAAGTCCACGCACTTCGACTGGGTTCTGGCCCCCTACGACGTGCTGGCCTCGCAGGCTCACGCGCGGGTGCTGCACAAGGCCAATCTGCTGAGCGACGAGGACTTCGACACGCTCATCGCCGGCCTGCAGAAGCTGGGCGAGGACGTTGCCGATGGTTCCTTCGGTCCCGAACCCAGCGACGAGGACGTCCACGGCGCAATGGAGCGCGGCCTGATTGACCGCGTTGGCCCCGAGGTCGGCGGCCGCCTGCGCGCGGGCCGTTCCCGTAACGATCAGGTGGCTACCCTGTTCCGCATGTGGGTGCGCGACGCGATCCGCGACATCACGGCGGGCGTGCTCGACGTCGTCGACGCGCTGGTGGCTCAGGCTGACCGCCACCCAGAGGCCATCATGCCGGGTAAGACGCACTTCCAGGCCGCCCAGCCGGTACTGCTGGCCCACCAGCTGCTGGCGCACGCACAGCCGCTGCTGCGCGACGTGCAGCGTTTCCAGGATCTGGATAAGCGCCTGGCTGTGTCCCCGTATGGTTCCGGTGCGCTTGCCGGTTCCTCCCTGGCGCTCGACCCGGAGGCCATCGCGGAGGAGCTCGGCTTTGACTCTGCTGCGGATAACTCTATTGACGCCACCAGTTCCCGCGACTTCGCCTCTGAGGCAGCCTTTGTGTTTGCCCAGGTGGCGGTGGATCTCTCTCGCCTGGCGGAGGAGGTCATCGCCTGGTCCACCCCGGAGTTCGGCTACGTCACGCTGGCCGACGAGTGGTCCACCGGCTCGTCGATCATGCCGCAGAAGAAGAACCCGGATGTTGCCGAGCTGATGCGTGGCAAGACCGGCCGCCTGATTGGCAACGCCACCGGCCTGCTGGCCACCCTGAAGGCCATGCCTCTGGCCTACAACCGCGACCTGCAGGAGGATAAGGAACCCATCGCGGATTCCGTCGCACAGTTGAATCTGCTGCTCCCGGCGATGGCCGGGCTGGTCGGTACCTTGACATTCCACCCGGAGCGTCTGCGCGAGCTCGCCCCCGCAGGCTTTACACTTGCCACCGACCTGGCGGAGTGGATGGTTCGCCAGGGCGTGCCGTTCCGCGTGGCCCACGAGGCCTCCGGCTCTTGCGTCCGCATTGCGGAATCGCGTGGAGTGGACCTGGTGGACCTGACCGATGAGGAGCTGGCGGGCGTGCACGAGGCTCTGACCCCGGAGGTGCGCGAGGTGCTAACCATCGACGGTGCAGTTGCCTCCCGCGCTACCCGTGGCGGCACCGCCGGGGTGCGCGTTGCCGAGCAGAAGGAGCGCGTGCGTGAGGCCGCTGCCGCCGACCGGAAGTGGGCGGAGAAAACCCGCCTGGTCTAAGAGTCAGTGGGCTTAGATCCCGACCCCGTGCTCATTCGCCCCGCCGGGCAGGTTGTGCAAACGCACTCCCTGCCCGGCGGCGTGCTGTGCAAAGCGGTCGACGAAGCTCGCGGAGCGTTTGCCGGACGCGCAATAAACCACTGCGTCCACGCTTCCCTCTGCGTTGCTGTCCTCGGCAGCAAGACTCTCAATGAGCTGCTCGGCTAGCTCCGGCTGCTCGCTCCACACAGTGGTGGGCAGGTGGTAGCCCGGGTGCTCAGCAAAGGACGGCAGATCCTTGATGGCCTTCTCACCCGGCTCGCGCACGTCGATGGCAACCGCTGCGCCGTCGGCGAGGCTACTCAGCAGGGAAGCGGCCGTATCTTCCTCGGCTGCGTCAGCTCCAGCGCTATCAACCGCGCAGCTCGACATGTCCTCCTCCACGATCTCGCTGACCGGCTGCCGCTGGGGATCGGCGGCCACGTTGAAGTGTTGGATGTTGGCCGTGAGGGCGTCATAAATATGCAACCGCCCGACCTGCTGCGCGCGACCGTCCGGGGCTCGCAGGAACTTAATGGTTTCCGTGGCCATCAGGCCGGCGACCACCGAGGTCGTCACGCCCAGCACTCCGGCGGTGGCGCAGTCCGGCACACTGTCGGGGTCCGGCTGGGAGGGGTAGAGGTCGCGCATGCCCACGCCCCGGCCAGCCGTTTCGGCGCCAGTGCCAGCGCCGGGGCCAGACCACCAGACGGCCACGTCGCCGCGGTAGCGCAGGACTGAACCCCAGACCAGGGGAGTGCCGGTGGCCTCGGCGGCATCGGCGGCCAGGAACTTCGTGGCGAAGGTATCCGACCCGTCGATCAGCACGTCCACGTCTTCTAGCAGCTCAGCGGCGTTGTCGGCGCGCAGGCGCCCATGGATGCCGTGAAAGATTAGGCCGGGCTGCAACTCCCGCAGTCGTTCTCCGGTGACCTCCACCTTGGGGCGGCCGACGTCGCTGGCTCCGAAGAGGATCTGCCGGTGGATGTTCGTGATGTCCACCGTGTCGTCGTCGATGACGGAAATCTCGCCGACCCCCGCCGCGGCCAGGGCTTGCATCAAGGGGCAGCCGAGCCCGCCCGCGCCGATCACCAGCACGTGCGCTTCGTGCAGTCGCTCTTGTTCCCGCAGCCCGTGGCCCGGCAGGATCGTCTGCCGGGCGACGCGCTTTAGCTCCTCGGCGGGCAGCGTGGTGTAGTCGGAGGTGTAGTCGCCGAGCATCACAGCACCTCGTCGGCCCAGCCATCCCAGCTGGCCAGGCCGTCAAAGCTGGAGGAGGCCAAGGCACCTTGGGCGTGCGTGCGCTGGGGAATGCGCCCCGCCTCTCGTGCCAGCCGGCCGGCCTCCACAGCCGCCTTCATGGACTGCGCCATCGCCACCGGGTCCTGGCAGCGGTTCACTGCGCTGGCCAGTAGCACTCCGTCGCAGCCCAGCTCCATCGCCAGGGCCGCGTCGGAGGCAGTACCGACACCGGCGTCCAGAAGCACCGGAACCTGAGCGCGCGAACAGATCAGCTCGATATTGTGCGGGTTCAGGATTCCCAGGCCCGTGCCGATGGGGGAGCCCAGCGGCATGACCGCGTGCACGCCCACGTCCTCCAGCCGGCGGGCGACTACCGGGTCGTCGCTGGTGTAGGCCAGCACCACGAAGCCTTCGGCCACCAGCATCTCGCAGGCATCCACTAGCTCCACCACGTCGGGCAGCAGTGTGTGGTCGTCGGCGATGACCTCCACCTTCACCCAGTTGGTTCCCAGCGCCTCGCGCGCAAGCTGAGCCGTCAGCATTGCATCGCGGGCGGTCTGGCACCCGGCGGTGTTCGGCAGCACGTCGATGCCCAGGCGGTTCAGCAGCTCGAACACGCTCTCGCCGCCGCCGGTGGTCTTGGCGCTGTGGCGGCGCATCGCCACCGTGGTCAGCTGCGTGCCGCTGGCCACCAGCGCGTCCTCCAGCAGTGATTGGCTGCTGGCCCCGCCGGTGCCCATAACCAGGTGGGAATCGAATTCCTTGTCCGCGATCTTCAGCATGATCTTGTCCTCTAGCCGCCTTTAGCCGCCCTGGACGGCGATCAGGATGTCCACCGCGTCGCCGTCCTCCAGCGCGCGCCCCCAGTCGCTTGCCGGCACCACGGAGCGGTTCACCGCCACCGCGACTCCCTTCGCCCCCTCGTTCTCGGAAACCTCGCGGCCCGTCTCCGCAGCCACGACCTCCGCCACGCTCGGTGCCTTGTCGGCCGACCGTGGCTCTTCATTCACCGTGTAGTTCATCGATCCTCCTCAGATCGTTTGTGCGTACGCCCCGCAGCTTTAGGCATGCCGCAGTGGCGCGCAGCTGGCTAGGTTCATCTCTGGGGCTATCTCAGCTTCCAACGCAGACACCGGCTTGCCCATTCCCAGCGCTGCCCCCACTGTAGCCCCCAGCGCAGACAGCAAAATCCCGTGGCGGAAGTAGCCCGTGGAAACCACCAGCTTCTCGCCGACTTTCCCTAGGTAGGGGAGATCATCCGGCGTGCCAGGCCGCTCGCCGGTGATCGCCTCGATAAATTCGCACTCCTGGATGCCCGGCACAATCCGGATCGCGTCGCGCAGCAGCGTGTACACCCCATCCACGGCGGGGCCGCGTCGCGAGTCCTCGCGGCTGGTCGCGCCCACGGCGATCGTGCCGTCGGTACGCGGGATGATGTACACCGGCCGGTCCTCCACAAACGCCCGGATGACGCGCCCCACGGGCGCCTCCATCCCCTCCGGCACTCGTAGCCGCAGCATATCGCCGCGCACGGGGCGCAGCTTCAGCGGTGACTGCTCGCCCTCGTACCAGCCGCGCACCTGCCCGGCGCCCAGCCCGTTGCACAGGTACACCATGTCGCCCGTGTGCGTCGCCGCGTCGGTCGTCACCACACCGTCTTCGATGTGGCTCACCCGCTCGTCGATGATCGCCACCCCCATGTTCCGCAGCGCATCTAGCAGCGCCGCGCAGTACATACGAGGGTTCACCTGGTGGTCGCCGGGGATTTCGACCACGCCGGATAGCTGCGGACTGAGCCCCCACTCGGCCTTGCGCGCTTGGCGCAGCGGTAGTCGCTGCACCTCCATACCGTGGCCGTGCTGGTGCTCGGTCAGCTCGGTGAGGTGCCGCGCGTCCGCCCGGTCCGCCCCCACCACGAAGGTCGATTCTGTTCTATGGCCGGTGCTTAGGGAGGTCTTTTCGCCCAGCTGTTGCAGCAGGTCGTCGTACAAGTTTTTGGACGCCACCATCAGCGGGTACAAAGGCTCCTGCTTATACTGCACCTCTGCGACCGGGGCCAGCATGCCGCCCGCGACGAAGGAGGCTCCGCTCACCGGGGCGGGGTCGATCACCGCCACGGTGGCCGGATCCGCCCCGAGATCCACCAGCTTAAAGGCGGTGGATAGGCCCACGATCCCCGCGCCGACCACTATGTGGTCATAGTGCTGGGAAATAGTGGGGCTGGGATTAGTCACTTCTATTCACTTCCTTTGGGGCGGGTTGAAAGCGGTGGGCGTCACGAAGAAAAACCAGTGAGCACCTGCCGTGCTGTGGCGCGCGGGTCGGGCGAGTTCATGAACCCGCGAACGATCGCAACTCCCGCCACACCCGTGGCAGCTAGGTCGGCGGCATCCTCCGCGCGCACGTCGCCGATGGCAACCACCGGCACGCGCGAGGCCTCCACCAGCGCGGGATAACCCTCTAACCCCAGCGGCTCGCGGCCGGAATCCTTGGTGGGGGTGGGGCGGAAAGGCCCGGCGCCGATGTAGTCGATCACATCCGCATACTCGTTGGCCTGCTGCACCAGGGGCAGAGTGCCGGTGGTCAGCCCGATAATGGCATCCTTGCCCAAAACCTGACGAGCCAAGCGTGGGTCCAGGTCGTCCTGGCCGATGTGCACGCCGTGGATGTTGTGCTCCGGCATGAGGGCGGCGGCAACGTCCACGCGGTCGTCAATCAACACCTTGGTAGCCGGATTGGCCTGCTGCACCGCGGCGGCGACCTCGATGGCCAGTGCCGTGAGGTCGCGCACGCTGATCGGTTTGCTGCGCACCTGTACCACGCCCGCACCCCCGGCGGCCGCGGCTGCGGCCACGTCCACGACCTTCTCGTGAGGGGCGCCCGTGACCAGGTAGCAGCGCAGATCCAAGTTAGCGCTCACTGTGCGCTGCCGCCTCCTTCTGCAGATCCTCGGCGACTTCCTTCGCCTCGTCGCGGTTCAGGTACAGCTGGGAGCCCGCGCGGCGGAACTCCTCAGCCATTTCCTCCTCGCCCGCAGCGTTGAGGCCGTCTACGCCGTCTACACTCTGTCGGCCGAAGCCCGGCAAGCCCAGGTCCTTGACCAGCGACTGCTTCTGGTCGGTGGCCAGCGCCTCGTCGATCTCGTCGCCGAAGGCATCGCGGATGTCCTGGCTGATGCGCATGGAGCAGAACTTCGGGCCACACATGGAGCAGAAGTGCGCGGTCTTCGCGGGCTCCGCAGGCAGCGTTTCGTCGTGATACGCCTGCGCGGTGTCCGGGTCCAGGGAGAGGGCGAACTGATCGTGCCAGCGGAACTCGAAGCGGGCCTTACTCATGGCGTCGTCCCATTCGTGGGCGCCCGGGTGGCCCTTGGCAACATCGGCGGCGTGGGCGGAGACCTTGTAAGTGATCACACCGGTCTTCACGTCGTCCTTGTTCGGCAAACCCAGGTGCTCCTTCGGGGTGACGTAGCACAGCATTGCGGTGCCACCCATGGCGATATTTGCCGCACCAATGGCGGAGGTTATGTGGTCGTAGCCCGGAGCGATGTCCGTGACCAGCGGCCCCAGCGTGTAGAACGGTGCGCCGCCGCACCATTCCTGCTCCTTTTCGTTGTTGACCTGCACCATGTTCAGCGGCACGTGGCCAGGGCCTTCCACCATGACCTGCACGTCGTACTCCCAGGCCCGGTGGGTCAGCTCGCCGATGGTTTTCAGCTCTGCGAACTGGGCTGCGTCGTTGGCGTCCGCGATGGAGCCGGGGCGCAGGCCGTCGCCCAGGGAGAACGCGACGTCATACTTGGCGAAGATCTCGCACAGCTCGTCGAAGTTCTCGTAGAGGAAGGATTCCTTGTGGTGCGCCAGGCACCAGCCGGCCATGATGGAGCCGCCGCGGGAGACGATGCCGGTGACGCGCTTGGTGGTCAGCGGTACGAAAGGTAGGCGCACGCCGGCATGGATGGTCATGTAGTCCACACCCTGCTCGCACTGCTCAATGACGGTATCGCGGAAAATCTCCCAGGTCAGGTCCTCGGCCACGCCATCGACCTTCTCCAGAGCCTGGTAGATCGGCACGGTGCCGATCGGTACCGGGGAGTTGCGCAGGATCCACTCGCGAGTGGTGTGGATGTCGTTACCGGTGGACAGATCCATCACGGTGTCCGCGCCCCAGCGGGTAGCCCAGCGCAGCTTGTCCACCTCCTCGCGGATGGAGGAGGTGACGGCGGAGTTACCGATGTTGGCGTTGATCTTCGTGGTGAAGGCGTTGCCGATGATCATCGGCTCGGACTCCGGGTGGTTGACGTTGTTCGGAATGATGGCCTTGCCGGAGGCCACCTGCTCGCGGACCTTCTCCACGTCGCAGTGCTCGCGCAGTGCCACATACTCCATTTCCGGGGTGATGATGCCCTGGCGGGCGTAGTGCATCTGGGTGACGCGCTTGCCCTCCTTGGCCCGCAGAGTCGGGCGGGTGGAGCCCTTCCACTCCTCACTGGCCTCGCCGCGCTTGACCGCGCGGTTGCCGTCGTCCAGCAGGTTACGGCGGCGGCCTTCGTAGGCCTCCACGTCGCCGCGGGCTTCGATCCACTCGCTACGCAGGCCCTCCAGCCCCTTGGTCGGCTCGGCCCACGGGCCACGGGTGCGGTAGATACGCACCGGCTCGTTCGGGCCGGTCGGGGAGTCGTCCAGCTGGATCTCCGTCTCCGGCACCTGCAGTGTGAAGGTCTTGCCGAAGGACTCCACGGTCTTCTCGATGGGGGAGAAGCTGTGCTTCGGGTGGATCTCCGCGCCGTACTCGTCGGTGGGGGTGGTGTTTTGGGTAGACGTATCCGTCATAAAGACTCTCCTGACTCTTCCTTCGCTGGTTCTAACCAGACAGGTTCTAGCGGTACTCGCGCGGGTTTCAGCGCGATCTCAGCCCGATACCTCGGGTGCCCGTGTTCGGTTGTGCTCCCCACTGTAACGCACCGATCACAGCCGTGTAGTTCTGGCCTGATTAGTTTCCGTTTCGGTTGTTGGATTTGCCCTGAAAAGCAGCTGTGTGTGCAATATGATCAGCCCTATGGCGACCCCGTATCCCAGTAGCTTGAACAGCACTGGTAAGAAAAAGAGCCCCATAAAGTTCCTTCTTGTTGTCATCTTGCTGTTGATTGCAGCGGGTGCATACGTAGTCGGCTCGGGGGATTTCCTCGACAGCTTCAAAAAGCTGGGCGGGAAGTCCTTCGATACCAGCAAGCCACTGAAGATCGTCGCTGCCACGGAGCTGACGGACATGGAGCCGTTTGTCCATCAGGCCTCCGCGGACCTGGGGTTCGACATTGAAATGGAGTACGACAGCGGCACACTCGTCAACACTCGTAACCTGAATGATGGTGCATATAGGGATAAGTATGACGCCACTTGGTTTGCAACCAACGCCTTTGCCAAAGCCCAGGGCATAAAATCGCAGGGTGAAGATCACAGCATTGCCCGTTCGCCGGTAGCTCTGGGGCTCAAGCAGGACGTGGTGGATCGCCTGGGGTGGCGCAATAAAGACATTAGGTGGGCGGACATCGCGGATGCCGCAGCCCGTGGCGACCTGACCTTCGGCATGACGGATCCGCAGGAATCCAACTCCGGTTTCCTTGCCCTCCTTTCGGTAGCCGCGGAATTCAGCGACTTCACTCCTGGGCAGGCTTTCGATTCCTCGAAGGTGAGCATGGACGAGCGCCGTATGGAGGACTTTTTCTCCGGCCAGACGATCACCTCCGGGTCTTCCGGCTGGCTACGGGACACTTTCGTGAAGAACCCGGGTAAGGCCGACGGCATCTTCAACTATCAGGCAGTCCTGCAGTCGATGAAAGAAAGCGACAACGTCGACATCGAGGTATTCGTCCCCGGTAATGCCGCGGGTGCTGCGGATTACCCCATCTCGGCACTTCGGAACCCCGGAGATCAGAAGGCCGATGAGGATGCACAGGCGAAAGTCGAGGCCCTGGCAGATTGGTTTAGGGAGCACAGCGTGGAGGTAGGGGAGAAGACCCACCTGAACGTCTGGGGCGAGGACGCAGAGAACAAGGGCATACAGCGCTACTACGAATACCCGAAGTCCGAGGACCAGCTTGTCTCCCTCGTTAGCCTGTATCGGGATCAACTGCGCCGACCAGCGGATAGTAACTTCCTGCTAGATACTTCTGGTTCGATGCGGGGCAACCGTTTGGCGGATCTAAAGAACATTCTGAATAAGCTCATCGACGGCACCGCCGGCGAAAGCAATAACCCGAAGGGGTTCACCCGCCGAGAGACGATTACCCTCATGCCTTTCAGTAGCAAGGTTGCGGACGGGTACACGCAGGAGAACTACGACCCGGACAATGCACAGCAGAAGCAGGACCTGCGGGGTTACGTTAACGGCTTGCAGCCGCGCGGTGAAACCGCGATTTATGACGCCGTGTTGCGTGCCTACGATCGTGCGGGCGAGGGCGGTACCCTGAATTCGATTGTGCTGATGACCGATGGCGAGTCGAACTCTGGCACGAGTCGCCAGGACTTCATCACAAAGATGACTCACAAGATGGCCGAGACTAACCACAAGATCCCGGTGTTTGTGATCCTGTACGGTGAGGCCAGCGAGGAGGAGATGAACTTCTTGGCGAACTTCACCGGTGGCAAGGTCTTCAACGCGCGTGGCGGTGACCTGGCCAAGGCGTTCGAAGAGATCCGCAGCTACCAATAGAAACGAAGACAGGCCGCTAGGCAGAAAGAAGCCGTGAACTCTAAGTACTCCCTGAAGATCATCGTCGCGCTTGTCGTGTTCGTCGCCGTAGTGGCCGCCCACGCTGCGGTGGGTCTGGGTTCTTTATGGCTAATCACGGCGGGAGCCCTCGCCGGTGTCGCCGGTGTTCTGACGCCTGAGCGGCATCCACAAGAGGCACTGGAAGCGCCGCCGAAACCCAGCGCCGTTGTTTCTCCAGTCGAGTCCCTGCAGGAAATGCGCACCCGGATCAAACAGCTAAAGCAATCCATAAAGCTTTCCGGCGAGCAACGGCAGGAGTTTTTCGCGGATCTGGATCATTTCTTCAAAACCTGCCGGGACGTTGTCCAAGAGTGGGACCACTTGGAAGCGGATCCCTTCCAAGAAGAAAAGGTTCGTCGCATTATGGATGTCTATTTTCCGGAAACCTGCAGAATCCTGGAGGAGATGCCGACGGCAGCGCATGGGCAGGCAGTTGAAGATTTCCGCGCATCGCTGGCAGTTTTGCAGACAGAGATAGACGAGGTTCACCAAGCTATCCTGCGGGACAATCTCCAAGAACTAAAGGACAATCGCACATTCTTGGAGCTGCAGTTCGGAGTTCTGAATGAGCCCGACGAACAAAGCTAGAAGTATTGGGCGGCGTAGGGGGCGTCACTAAGAAAGAAGCCCGAAGCACCGGCTAGAGTAGACAGCATGATTGACCAGAAGCTCCTAGAGATCCTCGCGTGCCCCATCGACAAGCAGCCGCTGGAGGATCACGGTGACTATTTGGTGAACCCCCGCCTGAACAAGGCCTATCCGGTGCAGGACGGCATCCCGGTACTGCTGGTCGAAGAAGCTAAAGACTGGCCCGTTAAGTAGCAACGCACAAAAAGCACAGAAGAAAAGCGAGAACGAGCACGCATGAGCGACAACAAGAACATCATCGACGAGCTGCAGTGGCGCGGCCTGATTAACCAGTCGACCGACCTGGAGGCGCTGAAGGAGGCCACGCAGAACCCCATCACGTTGTACTGCGGTTTCGACCCGACGGGCAGCTCCCTGCACGCGGGCCACTTGGTGCCGCTGATTATGCTGAAGCGCTTCCAGCAGTTCGGCCACCGTCCGATCACCCTGGCCGGCGGCGCGACGGGCATGATCGGCGACCCTCGCGACGTGGGCGAGCGCTCCATGCTCACCGAGGAGCAGATCGGTGAGAACATGGTGGCCATCAAGAAGCAGCTAGAGGCATTCGTCGACTTCGCCGAGGACAGCGATGTGGATAGCCCGGCCGTGATGGTGAACAACGCGGACTGGATCAGCCAGATGAACGTCATCGAATACTTGCGCGATGTCGGCAAGAACTTCTCGCTGAACACCATGCTGGACCGCGATACCGTGAAGCGCCGCCTGGAATCCGACGGCATTTCCTACACCGAGTTTTCCTACATGCTGCTGCAGGCCAACGATTACGTGCACCTGCACAACGAGTTTGACTGCGTGCTGCAGATCGGCGGTGGCGACCAGTGGGGCAACATCGTTTCCGGTGTGGACCTGAACCGCCGCGTGAACGGCGCCAAGGTGCACGGCCTGACGGTTCCGCTGGTGACGGACGCGGAGGGCAACAAGTTCGGCAAGTCCACCGGAGGCGGCAAGCTGTGGCTGGATCCGGAGCTGACCAGTCCGTACTCCTGGTACCAGTACTTCATTAACGCGGGCGATTCCGTGGTAATCGACTACCTGCGTTGGTTCACCTTCCTTTCCCAGGAGGAGATCGCGGAGCTGGAGCGCAAGGTCGCCGAGGAGCCCTTCAAGCGCGAGGCGCAGCGAGTTCTGGCCCGCGAGATGACCACTCTGGTGCACGGCGCGGCTGCCACCGAGGCTGTGGAGCTGGCCGCCCAGGCGCTGTTCGGCAAGGCTGAGCTGCAGGATCTGGACGAGACCACCCTGGCTTCCGCCCTGCAGGAGACCGAGGTTGCCGAGGTCGGCGCCGACGCCACCATCCTGGACCTGCTCGTCGAGTCCGGCCTGGAGAAATCCAAGGGTGCCGCCCGACGCACCGTCGGGGAGGGTGGCGCGTACGTGAACAACCAGCGCATCGAGGACATCGAGTGGTCCCCGTCCGCCGAGGATCTGCTACACGGATCGTGGCTGGTGCTGCGCAAGGGTAAGAAGCGTTTCGCCGGTGCGCGCGTTGGTGCTTCTTCTTAGTGACGCCACCCGCACGGCCTGTATGTGCTTAACCGATCCCTTGGTAGTTGCATTTTCCTGCCTCTACCAGGGGATTTGTGTCTTTCTTGGCGTTGGGTGTACATTAATTCAAGTCGCCGAGAGCGAGCGGGGAAATAAAACCGGCTCGAGAGGCTCG